>JASEGU010000002.1:0-19195 GCA_030017835.1 Actinomycetota bacterium
AAGGCCAAGGCAGCACTTCACGAGATGATGTATGCACCGACGAAAGATTACTGCCAGGCAACAATGGAGCAATTCGAGCAAGACTTTGGCGCCAAGTATCCAAAAGCGACTCAGTGCTTAATCAAAGATATGGACACCCTCACCACGCACTTTGACTTTCCCGGCGAGCACTGGGTGCATATCCGCTCGACAAACCCGATCGAGTCGACCTTTGTGACCTTTGAAACTGCGGACCAGAGTCACCAAGGGAGCCGGTTCACGATCGGCCGGCCTTGCTATGGCTTTCAAGCTCATGGAGTCAGCCGAGAAGCGATGGTACAGGATTAGGGCGCCGCACTTGGTTGCAAAAGTGCGAGAGGGCATTATTTTTCAGGACGGAATCGAACTTACGAAGCTAGTTGGAAGGGTCGTGGCTTAGAATGCGATCCACAACATTTGACAATAGCTCACGGCTTACTTATGGAGAAGGCACTCCGGCTAAAAAGCTTGCCGATGAATTCATAGCCAACTATGAGGCGGCTTACGGAGAGAAACCGAACGGAACTTTCCCGGCTCACGCTTATGACGGTTTTCACATTTTGGCAAATGCCTTAAAGAGCTTGGGCAAGGCTCCCGCGGATCTAACCACGGCTGATCTCAGGGCTGAGATCGAAAAGACAAAATTAAATTGGTCGAGCCAAAGACGCTTGAGAGGACTACGGGCAAATCTAGGCGCGTGATCGATAGAAGAGAGAAATAATAAGACTTAAAATAGCTTAGTTTACATAAGATATATTATCGGGCGTTGCTTAACCATCTTTGTTTCATTAAATTAATTTCTTGAAGAGCTCCAGCTGCTGGTTGGTTCCGATCGCAATGAGAACATCACCCGACTGTATTTTTGTTGAAGGCATCGGATTGGTATTGAAATTCTCCCCCTGGTTTATGGCAAGGATCATTGCTCCCAACGTCTTTCCTCTAATGTCAAGCTCATTGATGGCCTTATTGGCAACTTGAGAGTTCACATCTACTTTGAATTCGGCCAGTTGGAACTCAATATTTTGCCCTTGGGTTATGATGTCGAGATAGTCGCAAGCAACTGGCCTGGTTATATAGGACGCCATACGACGACCACCTATCACGGCCGGTGATATCACCTTGGTTGCTCCCGCCTTTTTGAGTTTGAGCTCAGAACCCTCAGAGCTGGATCTTGCCACAATGAATAGATCCTGATTGAATGATTTTGACGTCAAGACGACGTAGACGTTGTCGGCGTCATCATTTAAAGCGGCTATGAGGCCGGTGGCCCTGGTTATGCCGGCTTCTTCAAGGATTCTATCCTCGGTTGCGTCTCCCTCGATAAATAAGAGATCTTGACTCCTGAAATTCTCTATCGACCCGTGATCTCGGTCTATCACGACAAAGGGTATTTTCAGGTTGAGAAATTCTTTTGCCACTTGCTGGCCCACCCTACCAAGTCCACATAAAATATAATGGGAATCCAATGCGTCTATCCTCTTTTTCATCTTCCTCTCCCCCATCAAGCCGCCAAGATGTCCTTCAATGAAAAACTCTACAATCAAGCTGAAGGCGTACAAGACAGTTCCGACGCCTGCGATTATTAGAAAAATGGTAAATAGCTTTCCGCTTGCAGAAAGTGGTCTGACCTCGTCAAATCCAACTGTCGTTATAGTTATCAGAGTCATATAGAAGGAGTCGAGAATGGGCCAGCCCTCTATATAGCTGAACCCAATGACTCCGGTCAGCAGAATTGAGGCTATCAAAACCAGAGCAAGCTTGAGTTTTGATAGAACGGTTAGGGTGTTTACATATCTACTTTCCTGTGCTGCCAAAGCCGCCTTTACCTCGCGTCGTATCGTCCAACTCTTCAGCAATTATATATTTTGGGCTCACGACTTGTTGGATTACAAGCTGACAGATTCTTTCGCCTCGCTTGATTTCAAAAATCTCGTCTTTATCGGTGTTCAGCATTATGGCACATATCTCGCCCCGATATTTAGAATCAATAAGACCTGGAGTGTTGACTATGGTTATGCCGTGCTTTAAGGCAAGGCCCGATCGCGGCTGGACGAATCCGGCGTACCCTTCCGGTATCGATAGGGCTACTCCGGTCGGAACTAGCGCCCTTTGGCCCGGAGCCAGACTTATATCTATGCGACTATATAGGTCGCAACCGGCATCTCCATCATGGGCCATCTTCGGAAGCGGAAGACCCTCTTCGAGCATCTTTATCTTTATTTCCAATTATCTACCTCCGACGATTCAGCCACAACCTCTAAGCTGAGTTGTAATTGATGAGCTGCACTTCTCTTTGAGATCTCTTAAGAGTTGAACATTATATGGTTTGACGCACTTAAACTCCTCGCTTAAGACATTCTTAGGATTAAACTGCTGCAAGTAATATTTACCTGCTCCCCTCTCTTTGAGCATGGTGGCTATCTGGAGGACATCTTCGGGCTCGACCAGCCCAGGGACCACTGTGGTCCTAAATTCGTGATCCAGTCCGGATTCGATTATCAGGTCTATGCTCTCAAGAACCGCGCCCGCATCCTTCTTTGAGGCACCCAAAAGATCATATTTTTCAAACGAGGTTTTTATATCGAGAGCGAAATAGCTTATCAGATCTTCTTTTATTAACCGGGAGAGAGCCCGAGGCCGGGTCCCATTGGTATCCAGCTTGACCGGATACCCGATTGCTTTGAATAGAGAGATTAATTCTCCCAATTCATGGTTTATTGAAGGCTCTCCCCCGGTAATCACTATGCCGTCCAACCAGTTCTTTTTGGACAACAAATATTCTTGAATTTGCGTTATCTCTATATTTTTATTATCGGCTTTTTTATCAATCAAAATAGAGTTTTGACAGAAAGGGCACCTTAAGTTGCAACCCCCTAAAAAGATCACGCATGATATCTTGCCTGGCCAATCTATCATCGAGGTCGGCAAGATTCCTCTGATGTCGATATTTAAATCTCCCCTTAGTTCCCTTTCTTTTGAAGCTATTTTTAAGACACCAACTCAAGATCCGCAAGATTGGGGACGACTCCAAGCCAAGCTTTAATCTCTTTGCCTGTTTCGTCGGTCAAGACGAACGACGGAGTCGTAAGGACACTGTAAAAGGCCGCCTCAGCCAGACCCTCCACATTATCGACATCGTATACCTCAATATCCTCTAGACTTTCTGCAAGCGCCTTGGCTTCGGGGCACCTTGGACAATCAGACTTCACAAAGACCTTTACCTTCACCAACTTCCTCATCCTCCTTGTTCAATTTTGTCCTGGTCCTTTCCTTGAGTTCAGATATCTTGCCTTTATTCCAAGTAGATATCTTAGAAAAATAGCCCACTATCCTTGTTATCCAATAGACATCATCAGACTCGCAGAGCTGGCAATGAGCCGCAAGACCTCTGGAAGTCCTCTTACAATTGTTGCACACGGTAAACTCAGGGCTGAAGGCTATCTGTGACGCGTTTGTGTTCTTAAACGTCTTGACCACGAAATCTTTTATCGCACTTGGATCCGGCTCGTTCTCCCCCAGCCATATATGAACTATGGCCCCGGCTTCGATCAAGGGATGGAACAAGCTCTGTTTCTCTACTCGTTCGATGTAGTCAACATCGGCATCAACCGCCAGGTGGATACTGTTCGTGTAGTAGTACTCCCCGTTTTCGAAGCTCCCCCTTGTGACCTTTCTGGTTTGACGTGGATAATACTTCATATCCAATTTTGCCAGACGGTAGCCACTCGATTCGGCCGGAGACTCTTCGAGAATGATGTTGACCCCATGCTGCTCTGAGAGCTGTTTGCATTTCAAGTTCATGTGCGAGATTACTCTGAGCCCGAATCTGAGTGCCTCATCCGATTCGTGTAGCTGTTTGCCCATATGGGTCTCGACCATCTCGTTGAGCCCAAGTATTCCAGCTAGATAGGTCAGCCTATCCAGCCTGAGATAAGGCTCGCCATCCTTCTTTGCGCAGAGCATCGCAAGCGGCCCCACCTGACCTAAGTCCAAAAGTTCCTTTATGAAAGCCTTCTTTTGTAGATGGGCTTTTGCTACGAGCTCAAGCGCCCTGTTGATCTCCATGAAGAGAAGTTGATCATTTTGTTGGGCCTTATAAGCTATCCTTGGTAGATTGATGGTTATATTCTGGAGGGCTGAAAACCTCATCTTCTCGGGGCTCTTGGTCTCAGCCAGATCATTCTCATTCAACTTCAATTTCAAACGACAGCACTGGGAGACCGTGACTTCATCGCCTCGATCGAAAACGAAATAAGTTATCCCCTGTCGGCTTGCCACCTCGCAGGCAAGATCTAGAAATTCCTCATGACCTTCGCTCTTGAAGAAATCGTTTCCGATATGAAGGAGGGGTTTGGGAAATACGAAGGTCTTGCCCATTGCGTCTCCCTCCATATAGACCTCAAACATCGCCTTTAAGAACATTTGCGATTCCTTCTCGTAATCGGCATACTTTTTGCCAGTGTATTTGCCGCCGGGGCCGATCGCCTCAGTGTCTCTGAAGTGAGACGGAATATTCCAATAAAGATTAAAATCGGTGAAGACGACCTGTGATCCCCTCGCTCCCGCCAACTGATTGAATTCATAGATGAGCATCTGGGCGAGCTGCCCTATCTCATCGTAGGACCGGTCAACCAGATAAGGAGCGAAGAACATGTTAACGGCCTCCCAGCCAATGGCGCCCGCATAATGCGACTGGAGGGAGGAAGCCATCTTGACCATATGACCGATCAGTACCTCAGCGTGCTTGGCCGGCTTGGAAGTGCTGGTAATGTTTGGAAGATTCAAGCCATATTTCTTTATGTATTCCAAAGAATGGCCACCGCAGTAGGGCCTGACTATAAAACCTAGATCGTGGAGGTGGACGTCTCCGACCATATGAGCCAAAGCGACATCCTCGCTAAATACCCTCCTTATGGCAAACTCCTTGAGGATGGACTCCGCGATGGTCAAATTGATCGATTCGGGATTGTGGGTGGTGTTACTGTTCTCTTTATTGGCATTGAAGATTATTTGCTCGACGTCGTACATGGGAAGACCAAGGTTAGAGTGGCGCTTGTGGGCAATGGTAAGCCCCCTCTGTATCAGCTCGGTATCGATAAGTTCACGGATAATGCTGGTAGTGATGTCTTTTAAGTTGCTGTCAATGACCTTATTTTCGACCGCATCGGCAATTTCGTTAGCCAGCTCGCTAGAGATATTAGTCTCCTTAACGAGGGAGGTCACTATCTTCTCTTTGTCCCAGATGTTGATCTCTTGCTGAGAGGACGTGCTTACCAGCAAGGCTATATCCGTTGCGTCATCGGTCTTTCCGGTCACCGTCTTAATGACGTTGATCTTCCTAGACAGCATGATTAAGACCCCCTTGTTGTTTGATCATTTCAGCCTATTTAGTTCAGATAAAAATTGATCAATATCCTGAAAATCCCTATATACGGACGCAAACCTGACGTAAGCCACCCTGTCCAGCTCCTTCAAGCGCTCAAGAACCATCTCTCCTAAGTCTTTCGATCTTATCTCATACTTGAATTCATTCCTGAGCTGAAGCTCGATGTCGGAGAGCATCTTCTCCAGCGCCTCGGTCGGAACGCGCCTTTTGACCGTCGCTCTGAGAAGTCCCGCAAGAAGTTTGCTCCTATCAAATAGCTCCCGCGTCCCGTCCTTCTTGATGACGGACAGGGGTATATCTTCCACCCTTTCGTACGTTGTAAATCTTTGCGCACACTTTATACATTCGCGCCGTCTCTTTATCGAATCCTTACCTTCTGTTACTCTCGAGTCGACCACCCTCGTCTGCGGGTAGTCACAAAAGATACATTTCACAGTTTTTCCACTCGATTTCCACAAGTTGCACACAATATATTGTTAATAAACAAATACCAAAACCCTATATATTGTGTTTATCACGAAAACTTTCGTTTGGCAATAGTTAACGAGAACTTTTTAAAAATTTTTTTGAACTCTAAAAAGCGCGCCTTATCGAACTGGTGTTTGCCTTAAAGCTACCCAGTTGCTATAATCGTATAAAAATTGGGGGCAAATTGGATTTAACCGAAAGACAAAACCAGATTTTAAACTATATACTCAACGAAGTCGCAGCCAAAGGTTTTCCGCCTTCAGTCAGAGAGATCTGTGAGGCTACTGGTCTCTCTTCCACTTCGACCGTTCACAGCCACCTAAAATCTCTTGAGAAGATGGGCTTTATCAGGAGAGATGCGACTAAACCGCGGACGATAGAGGTTCTGGATCAGACCAGGCATGACGCCTTGGGCCAGGTCGGCCCCGCAAGAGCTCTCCCCTTGGTTGGGAGGGTGGCCGCCGGTCTTCCGATATTCGCCGAGGAGAATATTGAGGAGATGATGGTCCTTCCCAAAAACTTCGCCTCAGACGATTCATTTATCATAGAGGTCAAGGGAGAGAGTATGATAGAGGCTGCAATATTGGATGGTGATTATCTAGTTGTACGCAAACAGAGAGACGCTGATGATGGGGACATAGTCGTCGCCCTGATGGATGGAGAAGCGACGGTGAAGAGGCTCTTCAAAAAACTGGGTCACATCGAGCTTAGGCCTGAAAACAGGAGCATGAAACCGATAATAACAAGAGAGGTCGAAATTGTTGGCAAGGTTATCTCCTTGTTGAGGAGGGTCTAAGTCACCACTTTAATGATTAGGCACGCTTGCGATCTTTCTTATTCTCTCCTTTAGCCCTTCGAGCCCCATGCCCTCTTTGGCCGAGACGAAGACCGCGTCGGGATAGACTTTTTTTAGCCTTTTGATGTATTCAGTCGATATTCTGTCTATCTTATTAAAGACGGAAAGAATATCTGCATCCATCACCTTCAAATCATTCAATATCGACTCGACCGAGGCTATCTGCTGATCGAATCCTGTGTGGCTTGCGTCGATAACGTGCAATAATAAATCTGCCTCGATCACCTCCTCCAAAGTAGACTTAAAGGCCGCCACCAGGTGGTGTGGAAGATCTCTGATGAACCCAACTGTATCGGAAATGGTGACAGGTGTTCCACCGCCCACCTCCAGACGCTTAGATGCGGGGTCGAGGGTGGCAAAGAGCTTGTCTTCGGCAAGAACATTCGATTTGGTCAAAGCGTTCAATAGAGTGGATTTTCCGGCGTTGGTATATCCGACAATGGCCAAGCGAAAAAGCCCCCTTTTGACCCGCTGCTTCTTCTGAGTCTGCCTCACTTTTTCAATCTTTGAGAGCTCTAGCTTCAGCCTCTGAATCCTCTTTCCGATCCCCCGCCTCTCCACCTCGAGCTTGGTTTCACCGGGACCCCTTGTCCCTATGCCCGCCCCGAGTCTCGAGAGCGCCACGCCCTTTCCTTTGAGCCGAGAAAGCCTATGGGTCAACTGGGCCATTTCGACTTGGATTTTGCCCTCTTTTGTCTGGGCCCTTTGGGCAAATATATCCAGGATCAGAGTTGTCCTGTCGATTATTTTTCGGGAGGTGATGGCCTCAAGGTTGGCTTGTTGGGACGGGGTTAGGTCCTCGTTGAAAATTATCGTGTCGGCATCCAACTCTTGTGTGAGATTGGTTATCTCGATGGCCTTGCCGGAGCCGACATAGGTCTTCGGATCGGGCCTTCCCCTCTGAGTGACCTGAGCAACGATTTTAGCTCCAGCCGTTTTGGTAAGTTCGGCCAATTCCATCAGGGACCGATCTGTCTCTTCGGCCGCCTTATCAATCAACAATGAGACCAGGATGGCCCGCTCTTTTAGCTCTTCATTGAACATCAATATCTCACCGGATGATTAAATGACCTTCTTTATGCGCTCTAAAGCCTCAAGAAGCCTGTTATCCTTTACGCTCAGCGTTATCCTTATAAAGCCCTCTCCGGAATTGCCATAAGCGTTTCCTGGTGAAAGGACAACGCCTGCTCTATCCAGAATATGTGTTGCGAAACTAGCGGAGGAATATCCGCTTGGCACCTCCACCCAGAAATAGATGCTAGCCTTGGGAAGCGAAAAAGAGAGCCCCATCTCGGTAAGGGCTTTGGCAACGATATCTCTTCTTCTCTGGTATATCGCGCACATCTCTTTGACCGGCCCCTGTGAACCGCTAAGGGCCGCGATTCCGGCATATTGTATGGCATTAAATATCCCCGAATCGACATTGGTCTTAACTCTGCCGAGCGCCTCGATGGCATAGTCGTTACCGACTGCAAAGCCTATTCTCCAGCCAGTCATATTGTAGGTCTTTGAGAGGGAGTGAAACTCAATGGCTAGCTCCTTTGAGCCAGCTACCTCCAATAAACTCGGTGGCTGATAATCGTCGAAAGCGATTTCCGAGTAGGCATTATCGTGACAGATCAATATATCGTGCTTCTTAGCGAAGCCGACAGCTTCTTTGAAGAAATCCAAATTGGCCGTGGCTGAGGTCGGATTATTGGGATAGTTCAAAAACATCAATTTTGCTTTCTTTGCAGTAGCCTCGTCTATTTTTGCAAGATCCGGAAGAAAGTCATTCTCCTTCTTAAGTGGCATAAAATAGGGAATGCCGCCAGCCAGAAGCGTTCCCACGTTATAAACGGGATAGCCGGGATCGGGTATCAAGGCAACCTCGCCCGGGTCTATGAAGGCCAAGAAGACGTGGGCAATACCCTCTTTGGAACCGATTAGCGGAAGAACCTCTTTGTCCGGGTCGAAGGTCAATCCGAAGCGGCTCTTACAGAAGTCGGCGGCCGCTTTTCTGAAAGAAGGCATCCCAAAGTATGAGGGGTATCGATGGTTTTCCGGGTTACTCGCTTCCTTGCAGAGGGCATCAATTATGTGCTTTGGCGTCGGCTCGACCGGGTCGCCTATCCCCAAACTTATGACATCGACCCCTTCGGTTTTTTTTAGGGCAATCTTCTTATCTATCTCGGCAAACAGATATGGGGGTAGATTTGCTATTCTTGCGGCCTGTCTCAAGTCTTTTCCTCCATTTTTAGAATTATTTGACCCGTAAAGACCCGATTTGCTGGTCCGGTCATTAAGATATTATCATTTAAAATTTCGGTTTCAAGATCGCCGCCCAAAAGCTCAACCTTAACCTTTTTGCCGGTAAGGCCGAGTCTGTTTGCCACCAAGGCGGCTGCCGAAGCGCCGGTGCCGCAAGCCAGCGTCTCGCCAACTCCGCGCTCCCAGACTCTAAGCTTAAGCTTAGAGTCCGAGACTACCTCGGCAAACTCCACGTTGGTCTTCTTGGGAAAGATGGGGTGATTTTCTATAAAAGGTCCAACGGTTGAAACCGGAGCCGTCTCTATGTCGCCCACAAAGGTGACGGTATGTGGGTTCCCCATGGAGAGAGAGGTAAATTTCATCTTTTGACCTTGCACATCGATCGTTTGGTCGATAAATTCATCACCCTCAATGAGGATCGGCACATTGGCCGATTTAAAACTGAATCTTCCCATATCGACTTTTACCATGTTGACCTCGGAGTTCTCGGAAATGAGGGCGACTGATTTTAAGCCAGCCAGGGTTGAAATTGAGAAGGTATCCATGTTGAGCAAGCAATTATCATACAGATATTTGGCAAAACAGCGTATTCCATTGCCACACATCTCGGCGACACTACCGTCGGAGTTGAAAAATTTCATAAAAAAATCGCCGGCTTTATCTCCCGAGCTCTCTGCAAGGATCAGGCCATCAGCTCCTATTCCGAAGTGTCGATCGCACAAAAAGGCTACCTCGTCAGGGCTGAGATCAATGTCGCCGGCAAGGTTATCTATAATTATGAAATCATTTCCGGCCCCCTCTGATTTTGTGAACTGGATATGTTTATTCACAGACCATCCTTTCTCCGCCATTAAGTTCTTTGATGATATTAAGGGCTATTTCGTGCGAGTTCACGGCTGTAGCCTCAATCCATTTTATCCTGGGATCCCGCTTAAACCAAGTATATTGACGCTTGGCGAGATTCCTTGTCCTCTTCTTTATCAAACCTATGGTCTCGTCGATGGTCATCTCCCCAGCAAGATAAGACGCTATTTCTTTATAGGCGATGGCTTGCATGGCTGTTCTTGAGGTCAGGGTGCCCTTTTCGATAAGCACCTCGGCCTCTCCCAAGAGGCCGCAAGAGAACATGTTGTCCACTCTCTGTTCGATCCTTCGATATAACTCGTCTCGCTCGACATTTAGGCCAAAAAATAAGATATTTTCGTAGATGGATTTATATTCAAACCAATCGCTCCCAGCTTGACTGAAACGACCGCCAAGTTCCACTGCCTCCAGCGCCCTTATTATCCTTTTTGAATTTTTGGGATGTATTTTTTGAGAGGCCGCCGGATCTAGCGTCTTGAGTCTTTGGTAAGCCTTCTCGAGATCGCCCAACTCCTCCAACTGCCTTCTTTTGATCGAGTCCATGCGACCTTCGGGAAACTTTAAGTCGTCCACTATCGATCTTAGGTGAAGCCCTGATCCTCCAACCAGGATCGGAATGAGGCCCCTTGCGATTACGCCATCTATAACTGCTCTGGCGACTGACTGATACTTTGCCACACTGAAATTTTCGTTTGGCTCGACGATGTCGATTAGGTGATGGGGAATTCCTCGTCTTTTGCCTTTGCTAAGCTTTGCGGTGCCGATATCGAGACCTCGATAAATCTGCATCGAGTCTACCGATACAATTTCTCCGTCAAGAAGCTCGGCCAAGCTCAGAGCAACTTCGCTCTTCCCAGAGGCCGTCGGTCCGACCAAAACCAATATTAATTTATCTTTTAGTCCCCTCTCACCCATCAAAGTCCAACAATCGTTATCGTCTATTTCTCGCTGACATGCCTTCGACCATGCTGTCTACAATCGCCCGCGCGATCACCCTCTTGCTAGAGCGGGGTATCTTTGTCGAATTCCCTTCTCTATCCAATATGATGACCTCATTATCGTCGGACTCAAAACCTATATCATCTCTGGATACATCATTACAGACGATCAGGTCCGCTCCCTTTTTTTTCATTTTATCGAGCGAGTTGTCGATAAGATTATCCGTCTCTGCCGAGAAAGCAACCACGTATCTCTCCCCCTTATCCTTGCTGATCGAAGCCAGTATATCGGGAGCCTTCTTAAGAGTTATGCTGATGGGAGACGCCTGCTTCTTTATCTTGGTGGAACTTGGCGAGATCGGAAGAAAATCTGAGACGGCGGCCGCCATGACCAGGGCGTCCACCTGAGAAAAGTGTTCCTTTATAACCGCCCCCATCTCGGAGGCGGTTATAACCCTTATAGAGAGAGCCTCCGATGGTGGGGTCAAGGCGGAAGCCCCGCTGACCAGGGTGACTTTAGCCCCCCGCGAAATTAACTCGCGAGCAATTTCATAGCCCATTTTTCCAGAAGACCTGTTGGAGATGTATCTTACCGGATCGATTGGCTCACGCGTGCCACCTGCGGTTACCAGCACCCTTTTCCCACTTAGATCGCTACTTCGGGTAAGAGCAAATTCTGCCATATTGACGATATCGGCAAGGGGTGCTAGTCTTCCCGGACCAGAGATGCCGCAGGCAAGCTCGCCCGCGCTGGGTCCTACAAAATAGAATCCCAATGAACTTAAGCGACCTATATTTATTTCGGTAAGCGGATTTAAGAACATCTTGTGGTTCATAGCCGGTGCAATCACTTTGGGGCAATCTGAAGCCAAAATCGTAGTGGTTAAAAGATCGTCGGCCACACCGTTAGCTACCTTAGCGATAAAATTGGCCGTGGCCGGAGCGACCAGAATAATATCCGCTTCCTCGGCAAGAGAGATGTGGTGGATCTTGGCAGAAGGATCAGCTTCGAAGAGATCTGTCGCCACGGATTGTCGGGTAATCGTTCTGAAGGTAAGGGGGGTGATAAATTTTGTCGCAGCGGATGTCATAACGACCTTTACCCTTGCTCCGCGCTCAATCAGCACCCTCGATAGCTCGACCGATTTATACGACGCGATTCCGCCTGCAACTCCGAGTATTACAGTCTTATCTTTCAGCATTAGATCATTCCAAGATTGAAAGGATTACTTTATCCCATCTTTTAGGCGCCTATAAGAGATCTTTTCCATATCGATCTCTTTGAGTGCGATATCTAGAGGTTTGTAGGATTTAAGCTTCTCGTCCGTTGGAGCCAAGGCCTCAAGCCCTTGACGATAATCCGAACTTAAGATGGCATTTATATTTCTGGCCCTCTTGGCTGATAAGGTAACCAGCGTATATTTGCTATCAACTTTCTTTAAGAGATCGTCTAACTTTGGTTGTAAAAGCACAATTCCTCCCGTAAATATTAATCTTTTTTTCTTATCGAATTGATGATGCCAATAAGCTCGGCTTTTGCTTGGCTCAAATCAGCATTTACTATCTTATAATCGTAAATATTTTGGAATTTTAGTTCGGACTCGGCTGTCCTTAGGCGGACCCCTACGTCGCCTTGATTCTCCGTGTCCCTTTCGAGAAGCCTCTTTTTGAGCTCTCGATCTGAGGGAGGAAGAATGAAGATTAAAATTGAGTTAGGAATCTTCTCCTTTACGCTAATAGCTCCCTGAACATCAAGTTCAAGGATTAAGTCCTTGCCGCTCTGGAGAAGATTCCTAACCAGCTTCTTAAGAGTCCCATATCTATTCGAATGAACTTTCGCCCACTCTAAGAACTCATCTTCTTTAATTTTCTTATCAAACTCTTCATCACTTACAAAATAATAACTTTTGCCGGGAGATTCTCCCTTTCTGATGTTTCTTGTTGTAACAGATACCGATACTTCGATATCATCCAGCTCTTTAACGGCTTCAGAAATCAGAGTTCCCTTACCCGCTCCAGAAGGACCGGAGATAATAAATATTTTACCCTCTCGTTTGCTAGCCAAGTTCCTTGATGAGTTGCTCTTGTTGCCTGGAGCCCAAACCCGCTACCCTTCTTGATGGGCTAATCTTTAGTTGCTCCATAATTTTTTGGCTTCTTACTTTTCCGATTCCGGGGAGTGACTCAAGAAGATCTGAGACCTTCATTCTTCCAGCTATTGGGTCGGAAGACTGGCTAAGCACCTCTTTTAAAGAAACGGTTCCTTTTTTTATCTTTGCCTTAAGCTCCGCCCTCTTTTGACGAGTCTCTACCGCTTTCTTTAAAGCGGCTTTCCTATCAGCATCCGATAGTGTTGGTAATGCCATGATTTTCCTCCTTTATTTTTTTCTACTGCATAGCAGCAATTATACATACTATGACATTTGTCGGCAATAATCAACCTGCAAGAACGATATATTTTTACTTTTGTTATTATAGACTTTCGCTATTTTATTTCAATCTCCTGCTTCCCGGGGAGTAAATTGCAATATTCTCTTTGCAAAGAGGGCATTCATCGGGAGGGTACGACTCAACCTCTATCTGGGCCAGATAGCTGTAGGGGATCGACTGGTTGAAGGCCTTTTTGTCACCGCGATCAATGAGGGAGGCTATGGCAACTACCTGGCCACGGTGAGCGGTGACCAATTCAGCCACTTCCTTTACTGACCCACCCTTCGTCACCACGTCATCGACAACGACAACTCTTTCGCCATGAGTTAAGGAGAAACTGCGTCTTAAGATCATCTTCCCATCTTTTCTTTCTGTGAAAATAAAGCGCTTGTTCGAAGCCGCCGCAAGGGCGAAGCCGAGCACGATCCCTCCCACTGCTGGCGATATCACAACATCGAAATCGATCCCCTTTAGATTTTCATACATCAGCTCGGCTATGCACTGGGCAAGACCAGGGTATTGAAGGATCTTCATGCATTGGACGTACTTATTGCTATGGTAACCGGATGAGAGCTCAAAATGACCTTCTTGAAGCGCCTGACAATCTTTGAGCTGATCGATCAAATCTTCTTTTCTCAAGCTTTGGCTCCCTCCATAATCTTCAATATCTCCTTTGCCTTTTTAAGTGGATCATCCGCCTTTATTATGGGCCTTCCCACAACGAGATGGGTAGCCCCACTTGCAACCGCTTCTTTTGGCCCCATAGATCTCTTCTGGTCGTCCTTTTCCTCCCCTGAAAGGCGAATCCCGGGAGTGACTATGAGCATCTCATCGTCAACAACCTTCTTTATTTTGTATATCTCAAAGGGTGAAGCGACCAGGCCGGATAGACCTGACTCTTTAGCTAACCTCGCAAGGGTTACGACCTCTTCTTGAAGACTGGTTGTTCGCCCAAGTTCGATGAGATCGGGTTCGCTCAAACTGGTCAAAACGGTAACCCCAAGTATTTTGGGTGGCGCAAGTCCCAGTTTGTCGGCTTCGGATAATGCGGCCTCCCTGGCAAGCGACATCATCTCCCGACCGCCTTGGGTGTGAAGTGTAAACATATCGACGCCCAAGCCAACTATCCGCCGGCAGGAATTAGCAACCTGATTCGGAATATCGTGCAATTTCAAATCGAGAAATACTTTAAGGTTGCGCTCCCTCAAGTCATTGATAATCCTCGGCCCTTCCGAGATGAATAATTCAAGTCCGACTTTGAAGAAGTCGCAAGCCCCTTCAAGCCTGTCGCAGAGACTCAAGGCCTCATCTCTTGAAGGGAGATCTAAAGCCACTATCAATCCTGATCCTTTCAAGCTCTCACCTGACCCACTATTTCTGATACCTCCCTTATCCCCTTCGCCTCCAAAAACTCTTCAATTCCCTTTATTATGTCTAGAGTCACACTCGGCTTTGTGAAGTTGGCAGTCCCTATCGCAACGGCGGTAGCTCCGGCCAAAAAGAACTCGATGGCATCCTGAGCCGTCGTTATTCCACCCATACCAATTATGGGTATTTTTACAGCCTTGGCAACTCTATAAACCATAGCGACGGCTACTGGTCTTATGGCGGGACCGGAGAGACCTCCAGTTACGTTGGCAAGTCTTGGCTTAAAAGTATCGACATCGATGGCCATCCCGACCAAGGTATTGATCAATGAGACAGCATCGGCTCCGCTCGCCTCGACAGCCCTGGCTATCTCCTCAATCTCTCCCACATTGGGCGTCAGCTTCACAATCAAAGGGAGGTCGCTCGCTCTCCTGATGAGCGAGGTCAGGGTAGCCGCTTCTTTGGGGTCGTGACCAAAGGCCATCCCTCCCCTCTTGACGTTTGGGCATGATATGTTGATCTCAAGTCCCCTTACCAGACCGGACTTGGATAATCTTTCGGCCACCGAAACGTAGTCATCCATCGTGTCTCCGGCGACGTTGACTATCACCGGAAGATCGCCTTCTGTCAAAAAACCGAGATCCTCTTGGATGAAGCGCTCCACTCCTTTGTTCTGAAGCCCGATCGCATTGAGCATGCCAGACGGCGTCTCGTAAATACGAGGTAGTGGATTTCCCCCTCTGGCCTCCAAGGTTACGGCTTTGGTTACGATCGCTCCGAGTTTGGAGATGTCAAATAATTTTGAATATTCATGCCCGCTTCCAAAGGTTCCAGAAGCGGACATGACGGGATTTTTCATCTCTATCGAGGCAAGGTTAACTTTTAAATTTGGCTTTCTGTTAGAATCTAATCCCATCTTATATCACCAGAATCGAAGACTGGCCCTTCTACGCATACTCTCTTATCGCCGTATGTCTCATTACATGTGCAACTCAAACAGGCGCCGATCCCGCAAGCCATATTCTCCTCCATCGAAACAAAACAGTTTATGATATGTTCTTCTGCCAATTTTGAAAGAGACCTCAGCATCGGTTTCGGACCGCAAGCAAAGATTGCCTCTGGCTTGTTTCTTTGGTTTAGAGATTGGTGGTATAGATCGAGAACCGTTCCCCTCTTTCCAAGGCTTCCGTCATCCGTAGCAACCCGGGGCTCGGTTAGGTTAAATTTACGGCCCAAGTGACTCTTGGCCAGAAACTCGATCCGTCCCGCCGTTCTTGCACCAATGAAAAAGTTAAAATTTACCCCCCTGTCTGCCAACTCATTTGCTAAAAACAGAAGAGGTGGAAACCCCATGCCTCCTGCTATGATGTCTACCAGCTTAAACTTGGTAGAATCAAAGCCGTTTCCAAGGGGACCGATGACCGAGAGCGCCTCGCCAATTGGGGCTTTTGCTAAATAAGCCGTTCCACGCCCGACGACTTCAAAAATTATTTCTATCGAGCCATCAGCACTTTTACCAGCGATGCTGAAGGGTCGCCTAAGGATATGGCTCATCCCTCTACCGCACTGAAGATGGATAAACTGTCCGGGTTTGGCGATCTCAGCAATCTGGGGCGCATTTAGGCGAATCAGAAATATGCCTTGAAAAAGTGAATGTCTCTCGGCGATCTCGGCTTCAATCTCTATCAATCTCTCCCCCCATAGCGGTCCTGGATGGCCTTTACGTCTATCTTCCCGCTTATCATTGCGGCTATGCCCTGAACGGCTGCTTTGGCTGCTGAAATCGTCGTAATGCAGGTTATTCCGCTGACGGTTGCCGCCGTTCTGATGAAATAACCATCGCTTCTAGTCTCTTTGCCAAAAGGTGTGTTTATGACCAAGTTAATCACACCGCTCTTTATGAGATCGACGACATTCGGACGACCCTCTTTGACCTTATTGACCTCCTTGGCCTCAATACCATTTGCTCTCAAAATTTTAGCGGTCCCCTTGGTTGCGTAAAGATCTAATCCCATGGCGGCTAGTTCCTTGGATAAATTTATCGCTTCCTGCTTATCTTTATCGGCGACGCTGATGAAGACCGCACCCTCTGTGGGCAGCTCTTGGCCGGCCGCCATCTGGGCCTTAGCGAAGGCACTACCGAAAGTCTCAGCCGCCCCCATAACTTCGCCCGTAGACTTCATCTCGGGACCTAGGACCGTGTCAACCTCAGGAAACTTGGAGAAGGGCAAGACGGCTTCCTTGATGAATACATAGCCGATGGTCCTCTCTTCCTTTAAATTGAAATCCCTTAACTTCCTGCCCATCAAAATGAGCGAAGCGATCTTGGCGAGTGGTATGCCGATCGATTTGCTGACAAAGGGGACCGTTCGAGAAGCCCTGGGATTGACCTCTAAGACAAAGACCTCGCCATCTTTCACGGCAAACTGGATATTCAGAAGACCTACGACCTTTAGGGCGCGGGCCAAATTGTTTGTGCATTCTTCTATAGTATCGATGACCTGATTGGACAGAGTGAAAGAAGGGATAGCGCAAGCACTGTCACCGGAATGGATGCCCGCCTCTTCTATGTGTTCCATTATGGCGCCGATGAAAACGTCATCTCCGTCGCAGATGGCATCGACATCCACCTCTGTGGCCCCCTCTAGGAATTTATCTATCAATATCGGGTGGTCGACAGAGGCCTTGGCCGCGGAGGCTATATACTTCTCCAGCATATCCTCTGAATAGACTATCTCCATGGCTCGCCCCCCAAGAACGTAAGAGGGCCGAACGACTATCGGGTATTTGATCCTATCGGCGATCTCCTTGGCCGACTCGTATGAGTTTGCAATGCCGTTCTCCGGCTGAAGTAGACCGAGATCCTTTATGAGAGCCCCAAAACGCTCTCGATCTTCGGCAAGGTCGATGCTGTCAGGAGAGGTCCCGAGTATTTTAACGCTAGCCTTTTCCAAAGAAGCGGCGAGTTTAAGCGGCGTCTGACCTCCAAATTGAAGTATGACGCCGGCCGGGTTTTCAGCCTCGATTATGTTCATGACGTCCTCGAAGGTCAAGGGCTCGAAGTAGAGCCTGTCCGAAGTGTCATAATCGGTGCTGACCGTCTCGGGATTGCAGTTTACCATTATGCTTTCATAGCCTGCCTCTCTCAAGGCGAGCGAGGCATGAACGCAGCAGTAGTCAAACTCGATTCCCTGACCTATCCGGTTTGGACCGCTGCCCAGAATCATTATCTTCTCTTTGTCTGAGGGCCTTATTTCATCCTCGGTCTCATAGGTTGAGTAGTAATAAGGCGTGTAGGCTTCAAATTCGGCGCCACATGTATCGACCGATTTATATGTGGCAGATATACCTAGATATTTGCGCTTCTCTCTCACTTCATCTTCGGTTCGGGCAAGAAGATGGGCTATCTGGCAGTCAGAAAAACCAAGCCTCTTTGCCTCAAGAAAATCTTCGGGCATAACTGCATCAAAATCCCAGGCAGAAATTTGCGCTTCGAACCAGTTTATCTCCATGATATTGTAGAGGAACCACCGATCTATTTGACTCAACTCGTGGACCTCATCAAGACTCAATCCAAGCTCGAAGGCTCTTTTTATGTAGAATATCCGCTCGGGATTGGGCCTGGACAGAAAGTCGGTGATCTTGTCATCACTGAATTCGCCCTTGCCATCTCCACCGAGACCGAACCTGTCGATCTCCAGAGAACGAAGAGCCTTCTGCAGCGACTCCTTGAAGGTGCGCCCTATCGACATCGTCTCCCCAACCGACTTCATGCGGGTGGTCAGGGTGTCGTCAGATCCTGGAAACTTTTCAAATGCCCATCTTGGAATTTTGGTTACGACGTAATCGATGGTCGGCTCGAAGGAGGCCGGCGTCTCTTTGGTGATGTCGTTGCTTATCTCATCCAAGGTATAACCGATGGCAAGTTTTGCAGCTATCTTGGCTATGGGGAAACCGGTTGCCTTGGAGGCCAAGGCCGAACTCCTTGAAACTCTGGGATTCATCTCGATAACAACTATCCGTCCGGTCGTAGGGTTGACGGCAAATTGAATATTCGAACCCCCTGTCTCCACGCCTATCTCACGAATGATGGCAATAGAGGCGTCGCGCAGCTTCTGATACTCTAGGTCAGTAAGGGTCTGAGCGGGGGCTACCGTTATGCTGTCGCCGGTATGTACGCCCATGGGGTCGAAATTTTCGATCGAGCAGATGATGACCACGTTATCTTTGAGGTCGCGCATCACCTCGAGCTCATACTCCTTCCAGCCAAGACATGACTCCTCGATCAGGATCTCGCTTATGGGGCTCAGAGATATTCCGATGGCGGCCATCTCTTTGAACTCCTCAAGATTATAGGCTACGCCGCCTCCCGTTCCGCCCAATGTATAGGATGGCCTAATTATTGCCGGATAGCCGATTCGCTCAATGCCTGCCATGGCCTCTTCAAGAGAGTGAGCAAATACGCTCTTGGGTAGATCCAGTCCAATCCTGGTCATAGCCTCTTTAAAAAGGCTTCGATCCTCAGCCTTCTTTATCGCTTCAAGTTTTGCGCCTATCAGTTCGACTCCGTACTTATGAAGCACGCCGCTCTCAGCTAAGGCCACGGCGGTGTTCAGG
>JASEGU010000002.1:19201-99283 GCA_030017835.1 Actinomycetota bacterium
GTTCGACTCCGTACTTATGAAGCACGCCGCTCTCAGCTAAGGCCACGGCGGTGTTCAGGCCGGTCTGACCACCAATGGTGGGAAGCAAAGCATCCGGTCGCTCTTTTGCGATTATCTTCTCGATGATAGCAGGGGTTATCGGCTCAATATATGTCTTATCCGCAAATTCTGGATCCGTCATGATGGTCGCCGGGTTGGAGTTGATCAGGACCACCTCGTATCCCTCCTCCTTTAGTGCCCGGCAAGCCTGAGCTCCGGAGTAATCAAATTCACAGGCTTGGCCGATTATAATGGGGCCCGAGCCTATTATGAGCACTTTTTTTATGTCATCTCTCTTCGCCATTAAACCCCTCTGGATGTTATCAAGTTTTTTGTCTCTTAAATTCTCTCATCTCTTTCATGAAATCATCAAAGAGGTATTTTGAGTCATGGGGACCAGGAGCAGCTTCGGGATGATACTGAACGGAAAAGGCATGGGCTCCATTGCACCTTATGCCCTCAACCGTCTGATCGTTCAGATTTATGTGAGTTATCTCAACCGGTCCATGGGAGCTGGTTGATCCATCTCCCCCTTTGCTAAAACTATCTTTATCGACCACAAATCCGTGATTCTGTGAGGTAATCTCAACGCGTCCGGTTTCAAGGAATTTCACCGGGTGATTCCCCCCCCGGTGACCGAACTTCAACTTAAAAGTATCTCCGCCGAGCGCTAAGGATAGAAGTTGGTGGCCGAGGCAGATCCCGAAAATTGGCCTCTTGCCTATCAATGATTTTAGAGTCTCTATCGCATAAGTAACTCCCTTGGGGTCGCCCGGCCCATTAGAAAGGAAGATGCCGTCATATGAACCCCTTAAAACCTCATCGCTGGTGGTGGTCGGAGGAAGGACGTCGACCGAACAGCCAGCCTGGACCAAGTAATCCAGAATGCTCCTTTTCATTCCAAAATCTATGGCGGCAACCTTAAAGAGTGAATCGACGCCCTCATGATAGGTATACCTATTCTTTGTGGCTACATTTTTGATCAGATCTTTTCCCACGAAACTTGGGTGGGCCTTGACCATTTCGGTCAATTCTTTTAAATCAGACGATTCGGTTGATATAACACCGCGCATGGCCCCAGCGCTTCTGATGTGTCTTGTCAGTGCCCGGGTGTCGACACCCTCGATACCTACGACACCGAATCGAGTTAAAAAATCTTGGAGTGAAGCAGTCGCCCGCCAGTTGCTGTAATATTTGGAATACTCACGAACGATGAGCCCTCCGGTCGACGGTTTCGGCGACTCCATGTCTTCGTCGTTTATTCCGTAATTTCCAATCAGGGGATAGGTCATGGTTATGAGTTGCCCGAAATATGACGGGTCGGTCAATATCTCTTGATACCCCATCATGCTCGTGTTGAAGACAACTTCGCCGAAGGCTTCTCCCGGATAGCCAAACGAGCTTCCGAAAAAATGCTTGCCATCCTCTAAGACCAGAATTGCTCTACTTTTCATATGAGACCCTCTTTAAAAACTCCGGATAAAAGTCACACTATCTCTCTCCCGCCGATAATGACTTTTATGATTTTGCCATTTAATGACCAGCCGGCGAAAGGAGTATTTCTGCTCTTAGATATGAACTTATGTGGCTCAACCTTCACCTTAGCCCTAGGGTCAAAAATTACTACATCGGCATCGGCCGATATCGATAGGCTGCCTTTATCGATCGATAGGATCCGCGCCGGAGCGCTGGCCATCTTCTCTATCAGCTCGGCCATCGTAAGAATCCCTTCACCCACTATCTTCGTCACCATCAAGGGCAGCGTGGTCTCTAGGCCGACAAGTCCAAAGGGAGCGTTTTCGAATTCGACTTCTTTTTCGTAATCCGCATGGGGAGCGTGGTCGCTTGCAATGGCGTCAATGGTGCCGTCTGTCAAACCTTCTTTTAGTGCTTCAAGATCGGCTCCCGACCTTAAGGGCGGATTGACTTTAAAGTTTGGATCATAACCCTTCATGTCCTCATCGCTCAAAATCAGGTGGTGCGGAGTGACGTCGCAGGTGACCTTAGCGCCGTCGGCTTTGGCTCGTCTTATGAGTTCAACCGAACCTCGGGTCGAGATATGTGTAAAGTGAATATTGGCCGCCGCCTCCCTTGCCAAGATGATATCCCTTGCGACCATCACCTCTTCGGAGAGACTTGGGATCCCTTTTAAACCCAGGCGAGTCGAGACTATACCTTCGTTGATTTGACCGCCAAGAGATAAGGATGAGTCCTCCGGGTGGACTATGAGAAGCGCATTAAGCATCTTGGCGTATTGCAGAGCCCTTCGCATCACCGAAGCTTCCTTCACTGAACGACCATCGTCGCTAAAGGCTACAGCCCCGGCTTCTAGGAGGAGGGCCATATCCGACAGTTCGACGCCTTCAAGTGATTTTGTGATTGCGGCAACTGGAAGTACGTTTGAAAAACAGGCCTCTCTTGCCTTTGAGAGTATCGCTTGGGTTACCGTTGGAGAGTCATTTACTGGAGCCGTGTTGGGCATGCATGCAATGGAGGTGAAGCCGGAAAAAGCAGCCGCCTTGGAGCCAGTCTCAATCGTCTCTTCATCTTCTCTGCCCGGCTCCCTTAGATGAACGTGCATATCGATAAGGCCGGGAAGAACCACGAGCCCCTTTGCGTCGATGACTCTTGCCTGACCTTGGCTAATGCCTTTTTTGAGGTCAGATATCTTGCCCTCTTTGACCAGTAGATCCAATTCCTCATCTATACCGTTAGCGGAGTCTATCACATGGCCGCCCTTGATCAGTGTTTCAGACAAGCATCTCTCCTCCCCCCAAAGCGTAATAGAGAACAGCCATTCTGACGGCCACACCATTTGAGACTTGACTCCAGACAGTGCTTAGGCGCTCATTAAGCGCGTCCAAGGATATCTCGACGCCGGCGTTCATGGGGCCGGGATGCATTATCACGGCCCCCTTCTTCATCGAGCTAACCCTTCTCTGATCCAAGGCGAACATTTTTGAATACTCCTTGATTGAGGGCATGAGGGCGAAGGTCTCTCTCTCTCTCTCGCTCTGGATTCTTAGCATATAGACTACGTCTAAACCCGCAATCATCGAGTCGAAATCGTGGCTTACCGTGACTCCGAGTTCTTCGATTCTTGGAGGCATCATGATCGAGGGACCAATTGCTACCACATCTGCACCCATCATCTTGAAGGCAAGGATGTTGGATCTAGCAACCCGGCTGTGAGCGATATCTCCGACAATGCCGACCTTGAGGCCAGAAAGGGAGCCAAATTTTTTCTTTAGTGTATAAAGATCAATGAGAGCTTGGGTCGGATGTTCATGGGCGCCGTCTCCAGCGTTGATGATGGCGGGCGTAATCTTTCCCGCAAAAAGCTCGGCCGATCCGGCAAGCGGATGCCGGATAACAATGGCGTCAGCCCCCAAAGCTTCTATCGTCTTGGCCGTGTCAATCAGCGACTCGCCCTTAGCCAAGCTGCTGGACTTGGCAGTCATATTTATCACATCTGCGCTGAGTCGTTTTGCGGCAAGTTCGAACGAGGTCCTGGTGCGTGTGCTCGGTTCCACAAAAAAGTTTATCACGGTCCTACCTCTGAGGACGGGAACCTTTTTGATCTCCCTGGTAATTACCTCTTTGAAAGATTCGCTAAGCATAAGGATCTTCTCTATTCCATCCCTATCGAATTGAGCTATGCTGAGAACATCTTTCAACCTATTTTTCCACCTCTTCTTCTGGATGGCCCTCGCCCCTTATCTCGACTGAGTCGACACCGTCCTCTTCTAAGAGGTTGACCCAGACCCGTTCCCGTCTAGATGTTGGGATATTCTTGCCAACGAAATCAGCCTTTATTGGAAGTTCCCTATGGCCGCGATCAACCAGAATAACTAGCTGTATGCTCGTTGGTCTACCAAAATCCATGATCGCATCCATGGCCGAGCGGACCGTCCGGCCGGTATATAAGACATCATCTACCAATATGATATTTATGTTGGAGGCATCAAAAGCAATCTCGGTTTTATTCGCTTTGCTTAGCGAGAGATTTGCGGCCACATCGTCTCTATAGAAGGTCACATCCAGAGTGCCGTAAAGGACCGCTCCCCCCTCAATCGACTCTATCTTCTTTGCCAGCCTCTTGGCCAGATGAACGCCGCGTTTGCGTATGCCGACTAGAGCTATCTCCTTGGCTCCGCGATTCTTCTCGACGATCTCATGGGCGATCCGCTTAAGTGACCTCTCGATCGCCTCTGCGTCCATTATCAGCTTCTTCTCGATATCATTCACAATGGCTCCCTGTTGGCATAAAAAAACACCTAAGCTACGCGCTTTAGGCGTCTTGGTTCAAATATTGATCTTTTGACCATCTCGATCTTCTCCTTACCGACTTCACTGAGTCGATTTAAAGGTTTATTAATATTAGCAAGCCGCTCCTTTAATGTCAATAAAGTGTAAGCGTCCATAACATATTGGACTTTTGGGCTGGTATAAAGTTGTTAACATAATAAGCGAGTGGGGAGAGCTTGATCCCATGGTCCCTTTCCAGGATGACCGCCAGCCTGTATTTGCTCCAAGCGGGATAGGAAGACGATCCCTTCCAGCCTTTTCTGATGAGGAAGCCTGGTTGTATGGACCGACAAAGAAGTAGCTGTTGACCCCTTCATGGACACCTCCTTTGTTATTCCTCCATATTATATCGAGGTGTCCACCATGTGTCTGAACCTAGGCATAAACGATCCTGAAGCCTTCCTCCATCCTAGCTTCCTCCATCCATTCTATGGAGACTTGATCGACTCGAGCCTGTTTGGGTCCCTTTCTGGCCCAGGCTATAACGGTTTCGACGTCTGGACGCTCTCCTTGCAATATCGCTTCAACCGAACCATCAGAGGCGTTCTTCACCCAACCTCTAAGACCGCTCGCCTTTGCCACCTCGGCTAGAGAAGCTCTGAAGAAGACCCCTTGGACTTTGCCAAAAACCTTAATCTTAGCCTGTAAATTTGAGGACTTGCCGTTCACCTCGGATATCTCTCTACGGTAAACGATAGCAATTCAAACTGGTCATCCTCCGATATATTCCCCTTCGATTTTGCGATCAAAATCTGTTTTTCTACCGTATCGACGCCTTCCAAGTCAGGCAAGAGGAGCCCCCTCCTCTTGCCTGACACAATAACGATCCCAAAGATCTTGGGATCGAGTTCATTTATATCTTTAACCGGGAGCGGCTCGGTCAAGATATCGACCGAATACTCAAGCCCGTATAGATCGGTCTCCTTTACGGACAGAAACCTCGGATCACCGGTTGCAGCCAAGATGGCATTCTCGATTATCTCCTCGGCCACGTTTCGTTTGGTTGCAAGAAACGTCCCCATGCACCCCCTGAGGCCGCCCTCCTGCTTGATGCAGACGAAAACGCCAGCCTGCTTGGTCATAAGGGAATCACCATCAGCAAGCTCAGCCCCTATAATCCAGCCTTCTTTTATGTATGTCTCTACCGCCCGTTTGGCCAGGTCTTTCGGATTGGATCGCCGGCCGGCCTTATCTAAAGGACCCTCACTTTCAAGCGGGGTCAAGGAGGCTACCAGATATCCGACGCCAAACGGCCCTTCGTATGAAAGAAAGTGGGATTTGAATAAGAGACCGCTGAAGACTCCCGCCAGGACCGCAAAGGATCTTAGTCCGCACTCGCCGGCCGCTTCAATCAAATCATCATCCAAACTCAACAACCCCTCAATATCTCCAGAGGCCACCAAGTCTCTTACTTTAAGGTCAAATTCCTTGCCCCTGGGATCGAATGATGCTGGGGCGCCGGGGATCAACCTGTGTGAGAGATCTCCGCTGGCGATGAAGGCGATCCGTTTATCTGGATCATGACAGACGTCGGCTATCACCTTGCCGAGGTCGAAATGGGAATCGAGGTCACCGTCGGATATCGAGAGAGAAACGATGGGAAGATCTTCTGAGCCTGCCAAAAAGTGGAGGGGAACCATGACGCCGTGATCTAGCAGCCCTAAGTGAGAATAACCCGCGTCCTCCAAAGAGTAGAGACCTATTCCCAGCCCTTTGGCTCTGGCGATGATGGACGTGGCAAGGGAAGTGTCGTTGTTTACCTTAAAAGAGATATCGGGGTAGCCGAAATCCGCAAACGAGCCCTTCAGCACCTTATCCGTCTTGATGGCAAAGGCATTATGGATAATTGGGCTATGTGGTGAAACGAAGAGAAGCGTGTCGGGTTTGGCATCAGCCACATCCTTTGCCAGCTCCTTCATGGCCTTCTCCGTATTTCTGACATGCCTTAAATTGCCCTTGCCTATTTCGGGCAGGAGCAGTGGCGGATGGGGTACTATGGCTCCGATGACGACTGGCATATCTCATCTCACCTTGTCTCGATGACCCTTCCCTTTAGCGACCACGATCTCGCTTCTTCAATCTTTACACGGGTGAATTGATTTATCAAGTCACTTGGGCCAGGGAAATTGACGACCCTATTGCAAGCTGTCCTCCCGGTCAGGATCGCTCCATCTTTCTTGCTAAATCCATCGACCAGAACCTCGAAGCTGTCACCGACCATCATTTCGTTTAGTTGTAACCCCATGTCATTCTGAAGATTAAGCAGCCTGTTGAAACGATCCAATACCACCTCATCGGTAGAATTTACCTCCATATCAAAAGCTTTGGTCCCCTTGCGAGGCGAATAGATAAATGTGAAGGCATTACCAAATCTAGCCCTCTCAACGAGTTCCAAAGTCTCAAGAAAGTCATCCTCGCCCTCGCCAGGAAAACCGACCATTATGTCGGTGGTTATATTGCAGCCTGGAAGATTGGAATTGATGCTCTCGATTATCTTTAGGTAATCGCCCCGCAGATATCTCCTTCCCATCATCATTAAAATTCTGTCTGAGCCGGATTGTAGGGGGAGGTGGATGTGCTTGCAGATCTTCTTCGAGCCACTCATCGCCTTGATTATGTGGTCATCGAAGTCTTTAGGGTGGGAGGTGGTAAACCTTATCCTTCTTATGCCGCTTATGACGTCCAATCTCTCTAAAAGCTCGTGAAATCGGGGCCCGTCATACAAGTCGCTTCCATAGGAGTTGACATTCTGGCCGAGGAGGGTTATCTCAAGTACCCCCTCCTCGGCCAGCCGTTTTACTTCTGAAATGATCTCATCCATCGGCCGGCTGATTTCAGGCCCCCTAACATAAGGGACTATGCAGTAAGTGCAGAAATTATTACAACCGGTCGAGATGGTAACCCAAGATTTTTTCTGATTTTCGCGATCGGTCGCAAGAACATCGCTCTGAGCAGATGAGACATCCGTCTTAGCCAGACCTTGGCCGAGATGTTCGACTTCGCTTAAGAGGCTCAGAATATCCATATAATTACCTGTGCCAAAGACCAGATCCACGTGATCAAATTTTGATAAGATACGCTCACCCTCGCTTTGGGCTAAACACCCGCCTATGGCGATTTTAAGCCCCGGACGAGACTCTTTGAGCATCTTTAGGGTTTGGACTTGACCATAGAATTTATTTTCGGCATTCTCCCTTACGCAACAGGTATTATAGATGATGAGGTCCGCATGGGAGGGTCTATTGGTTCTGGTGAATCCGCTTAAGCTTAAGATGGTCGATATCTTCTCGGAATCATGTAGATTCATCTGGCAACCGAAAGTTTTAATGTAAAATGTCTTATATCCCTTGTTGATCAAAGAGGTCCTATTCTGGCTCAAACTCCGCTCCCATTTTTGTAGTAGATTATATCCTAAAAATTTTGGCCCAAAAGTCCTTTGTGCTTAAACCTGATAAATGCTAAGATTTTTCCATGATCGAGCAGACGAAGCGCCGAATCGACCTAGAAATATCCTCCTTTATCGAATACATCGATGAAAAGTACGATCTTAAAAACCTTTCTCCTCTGATGTTTGAGAGCATACGCGAATACCTCTTAAGAGAAGGAAAGAGGGTACGACCTCTCCTCTTCATCTTTGCTCATATGGGCTATTCAACCAGACAAGATGAGCCTAAAAATCTATTTAGGGCAGCAATATCCACCGAGCTCCTCCACGACTTTCTCCTCGTTCATGACGATATAGTCGATCGCTCCGACACCAGACGCGGGCTTCCATCCATGCACAAAATGCTGGGAAAAGAGATCGAGGGGCATCCTTTCGTAAGTTTTAGTGGAGAAGATTTGGCCATAATCATCGGCGATGTAATCTACTCCATGGCCCTCGAGGCTTTCCTCTCGGTTGAGGAAGAGCCAGAGCGAAAAGAGGCAGCCTTCTTAAAGTTCATAGAGTCGGCCTTCTATACCGGTTGTGGAGAGTTTATAGAGATCTTGACCGGCTCAAAGAAGCTCCTCGAGATATCTAAGGAGCTCATATATAAAATCTATGACTACAAAACAGCTCACTACACATTCGTCTCCCCGCTTCTGGCTGGAGCTATGCTTGCCGGCGCCCAGGGCGAGGATCTGGCCCATTTGAAGCAATTTGGCATCTCGCTCGGCCGGGCCTTTCAGATCAATGATGACATCTTGGGCGTCTTTGGGGATGAGAAGTCTACCGGCAAATCATCCTTGACCGATCTTACCGAGAAGAAGAAGACCCTGCTCCTCTGGCATGCTTATGAGAATGCCGGGGCCGAAGCGAAAAGAGACATTCAGCACATACTTTCAAAAGATCTGGTCACCAAGACAGATCTGGATAAAGCAAGGAAGATAATGACCGAAGCCGGCTCCCTGGGATATGCTAAGTCCGAGATTTTAGCCCTTTCTGAGCGGGCTGCCTTCTCCCTCAAATCTACCACCATGAAAGATGAATATAAGGCCGAGATCGCCACCCTAATGAAGATGATTTTAGGAGCTTAGCCTATCCCCCCCTTCCTGTCCTTGAAAAATTCGAAAAAATTTATCGCACAGAGTGTCATGCTGAAGCCGAATAAGAAATCCTCTATCGGAATCCTTCCAAGCCTTACCCCCATAAAGAACTTGGGATCATACATCACTATGTAACTGGTCAAATAGCCGTTTAAGATGAGCATGAAGACGAATAGGATCAGGAGGAGCAAGTGAAATTCGCCCTTCTTGATGAGTTTGGCCCCGAATTTGAGATCGAGGTAAGACGATAGAACGACCGAAAGGATGGCAAGGATGGTATATTCTTTCACCCTCCCCTCCTCGCCTTTATAAAGTTTATCGCTTCCCAAGTAAATATCGAACAAAAGGGAACGACTACAAAAAAGAGCACCTCTTCAAAGGGCAAGTTTATCAGTCTTAAGCTCCAGACGAAATCCGGCTCGAACCCCCAGTGCCCCCTTGCCGTCGCAAGGATATCCCAGAGACCGAATATTAAGATCGTCATTAGGGTGGATTTTGCCAGAGCCTTTCGGCTTCTGTAGAATTTTAGGGGGATAGAAGCTTAGGATGAGTGGTATTATTATGGTCAATATCAAAACCAGCATATACTTAGACATAACAAAATTCTATCTTTTTTGTTGGCCGGTTTCAATCGAGGCCATAAACGGGAGACCACTATGACCGATCATTTGCCAAGAGCTGGCTATAATATGGCTAAGGCTATTACCAAGGAACACGCAAAGACCTTCTACTTCGCCTCACTTTTTCTAGACAAACCAAAAAGAAGGGCCGCTTATAGCGTCTATGCTTTCTGCCGCCTGGTCGATGATGCGGTCGATGAGAGTCAAAACGGCGTTGACCGACTGTGTCAAATGGAGTCCTTCCTCGATATGGCTTATGAAAATACGCCCACCTTAGACCCCCTGCTTTGCGCCATCCGAAAAAGCATACTCGACTACAAAATAGACCGTTCCTATTTCGATGACCTTATAAGCGGCGTTAGAATGGACCTTGAAAAGAATAGATTCCTCAACTTTAATGAGATAAGAGATTATTCACACTACGTTGCTGGAGTGATTGGGCTGATAATGCTTCAAATTTTTGGTTTTTCAGATGAAAAAGCTAAAGATTGCGCAGTTGATATGGGAATTGCCATGCAACTGACTAACATACTTAGAGATATCCACGAAGACTTCTTGATGGATAGGATATATCTTCCAAAAGATGAGATGGAGATGTTTGGGCTTACAGAGAGCGACATCAGGGATTCTAAAATGACTCCCAAGATCATCCAGTTTCTTCAGTTTCAGATCGAAAGAGCGAGATCGATCTATGTTGTCTCTGAGAAAGGAGTCTGGCTTATCGACGGCAAAAGATCGAGGTTGGTGGCCCTTGCCATGTCACGGATATACGCTCAAATACTCGGAGCCATAGAAGATAATGATTACAACATCTTCGAAAAAAGAGTCTCCGTCGGATCGGTCAAGAAGTTGATAATTTTGACAAATGTTCTTCGTGAGGTAATGCTGTCATCAAAAAAGCCAAAATAGCCATTTATTTCAAAATTGTGTCCGAGGCTATCCTTAAGGAGGCAATGACGGGCGGAAGTCCCCCACCGGGTTGGGTGCTGGCTCCAACATAATAGATGCCCCTTCTCTTCGAATCGATATTGGCCGGCCGGAAAAAAGCACTCTGCATAAAATTATGAGCAAGACCAAAGGTTGCACCGTACTTGATGTTATAGCGATCTTCAAAATCACTCGGATAAAAACTATGTTCAACTTCTATCAGGCTCTCAATATCGACCCCGCTAATCCGGCCAAGCTGGTCCAACGCTAACCTTCTAATGGTCTCTTTTGACTCTCTAAAGTCTGTTCTGGAAATCTTTAGGTTCGGAACCGGTATTAAAAGGTAATATACGTCTTTCCCCTCCGGCGCAAGCCCCTCATCAGTGACGGTTGGAACGTGAAGATAGAAGGAGAAGTCGTTGCTGGTAATTCCCGATTTAAAAATATTATTCAAATTCTTCTTCAAATCCTTGGCGAAAAAGAGGTTATGATGCTCAAAGCACCCCAGTTTTTTGCTCATGCCAAGATAGATTAGGTATACGGAACAGGAGTATCGATAATCTGGGATCTTATCTCCAAGAAGCTCGGTCTTTGCGTAAGGATAATCGGCATTTATCACCAAACTGTCAAACCTCTCTTCTCCCTCATCAAAAGATATGACTAACTCACCACTAGAGCTCTTGACCGATGAGACTTCACATCCATAGTTGAAGGAGGCGCCAGACTCCCTTGCCAGCCTTTCAAGTGCTTTTGGGACTTCATAGATGCCGCCGATGGGGTGAGAAATCTTTTGAATGTGATCGCTGTAGGTGATTATGCTGTAAAACCCAGGGGTGTTAAAGGGAGAGACGCCCATAAACATCGCCTCGAAGGTGAAGGCGTAGGCAAGTTTATCCGTTTTGAAGTGCCGCTTTGCTAGCTGCCAGTAGCTCTTTCCAACTTTTAGATCGAAGAGGAGATTGAAAAGATCTGATTTTTTAAACGATTTATAGAGTAGCGAGCGGCTCGACTGCCTTGTAGATTTTTTCCGTCTCTAAGATAAAGGCTCGATAGCCAGACGAGCTGCCGTCGCAAGACCCCCAACCCCAGCGCCGACGATTCCGACTCTCTCCACTTGATCCTCCGATCTATAGAAATTATCCGAATGCCACATCGAGTATCATCATGATGATGAATCCGAATAGAAGCCCGATGGTGGCCAGATCTGGATAGCCTCCCGATTGGGCTTCTGGAATAAGCTCTTCGGCAACGACGTATATCATGGCGCCGGCCGCAAAAGATAGCGCGTAAGGCAGAACGGGTCTGGCCAATAGTACCGCAGCCGCCCCGAGTAGCGAGGCAACAGGCTCTACCATCGCAGAGAGCTGTCCATACCAGAAGCTTTTAAGGGCGCTCATACCCTCGCGCCTTAAGGGGGCGGCAACGGCCAAGCCCTCCGGAATGTTCTGTATCCCTATGCCAAGGGCCAAGGCCGTTGCCGCCATCAAGGAAGCAGAACTATCCCCCAGAGCATAGGCGCCGAAGGCGACACCTATGGCCAGCCCTTCCGGTATGTTGTGTATAGTTATGGCCAAGATTAGCAGGGTCGATCTCCGCCAAGAGGTCTCTGGCCCCTCAGACATCTCCATGGGAAAGTTGATGTGGAGGTGGGGTAGTATCTTATCTATCAAGCCGATGAATAGCCCGCCCGTCATGAAACCGACAGTGGCTGGAAGCCAGGCCGGGACGCCTCTGCCTTCACTCATCTCGATGGCCGGAGCAAGAAGTGACCAGTAGCTTGCGGCCAGCATAATTCCGGAGGCCAGACCGAGCATGAAACCAAAAGACCTCTTGCTAAATTCCCTCTTGATGAATATCGCGCTTGCTCCCGCGGCCGTCAAAAACCAAGTGAAGATTCCGGCAAGGAGAGCCTGAGCTAAAGGATTAAGAGTCAAGAAGTAGTTCAAACGATAAGCCTCCTAGGCTCGACCAGAAAACCTCTGACGCTGTTGCCACTCTTCTTTCAACTCAAAATAGAGTTCATCTGGAACCTCGATTGAGCCGAGCGAGAAATTCTTTGTTTCTCCGTGGTAATCCGAGCCACCAGTCTTCAAGATGCCAAGCTCGTCGGCAACCCTTCTATATTTTCCAACGTCAGCTTTTGTGTGTTCACTGTGATATATTTCAATTCCAGCAAGACCGACGTCAACAAAATCTGGTAGATCTTTATCTACTTTGGTTATGGCCGGATGGGCTAAGACGGGAAGGCCGCCGATATTGAGGACCATCTCTATGACCTCGGCAGGAGAGTATATGTACCTCTCAACATAGCAAGGAGCGTTTCTGCCGATGTACCTATCGAAAGCCTCTTGAATGGATGAGACATATCCCTTGGCCAGCATTACTCTGGATATATGAGCCCTGCCCCAAGATGATTCGTTGGTGACCACCTTGGACAAATCTTCGAGCGAAACATCCACCCCCCTCTTATTAAGGGCCTTTATCATTTTGATCGCCCGGTCTCTTCTCGTCCTCCTTAGAAGCTTGAGATGGGAAAGAAATGAGCGATCTCTGTGATCGATATAATAGCCGAGGATGTGAACGTCTCGTCCATTTAAGTCTGAGCTGAGCTCGATTGATGGCACTACGTCCAAACCGATTTTTGCCCCATAACTTAATGCCTCATCAACGGAATCGACACTATCGTGATCGGTTATAGCGACCGCCTTAAGCGAGGCTTGTTTGCACTTATCCAAGAGCGTCTTTGGACCATAAAAACCATCCGATGCGGTGGTATGAATGTGTAGATCTATCAACTTGCCAACCCCAAGCTATTCATCATCCTGGTCGATCAGCTCCAACACGAAGTTTAACCTATTCTTTTCCCTGCGGACCTTGGGGGTGCCAAGCGACTTTACAAAGTATTTTTCGGAGATACTCTCAAACTCCGCTTCAAGCGCCCGCGCCAGTTTGTCTAAATCATCCCTTTCTATATAACTAGCAAGATTTCTGTTGTTGAATAAAATTGTATCGGTTCCCAACTCGGGCAGCCTTCTTCTGTGCCTTTTGAAGAGAGAGGATCGAATATCGGACAAGGGCTCTATTTCGCCCGCAAAGACTCGGTGGATGTTTCGCAAGGAGACGCTTAAGCCGTAGGAGTTGAGAGCGGCGTCCATCAGGCTCTTTGAGTCTCCAATCATTCCAAGACATTGCCACAGGGGAAGCTCGCCCTTTGAGAAGGAGTCATAAAAGATTGACTCACCGCACTTTTGATGGGTCAGAAGATTTTGGCTCAAATCATAAATGGTGGCCAATATTTGCGACGCGGTTCCAAAAAAGAGGTTTATCTCTTGATGCTCCAGCGCAAACTCGATGACCGTCCTTGAGATATTGCGCGGGCCCTTGACCACTACAACTTGTCCATTTTTTAGCCGGGTTAAGGGTAGTGTGGATTGATCCTTCTTTTCGGGCAATTTCTTAATATCGTTAACCACCCTAAAGAAGGTGCCCCTGCCTAAACCTGAGGCCAGGATGTCAATTTCGCTTACATTGTTTCTGATCGAATAAAGGGCCATTCCACGGCCGTGAATACCGTACTTGTCCTCTACTATAGTATCCAGCTTCGAAGTGACCCTGGGCTCGAAGACGAGGTTTAAAAGATCAGGGGGGATACCGCAGCCGTCATCTATTATGACGAGTCTTCTTTCATTTCCCTCCCGGTTAGAGGAGATGAAGATGTTTTTGCTTCCCGAATCTCGAGAGTTCCTTATGAGCTCTATCACCACATCCTCGAAACAACGGATGTCATGTTTGGCCTGACGCTTCTCTGCTTCAGATACGTTGAGGCGGACAAAGCCGCTTCCCAAATCCTCCTCTATCTTGAAGCGGCCGTCTGCGGATACATCCTCTACAAACTCCAAAAGATCGTCGTCATTCACGAAAGTCGCCTCGCCATCAATAACCTATTTTGCGTACTCTATCGACCTTTGTTCCCTTATCACTGTGACCTTTATCTGGCCGGGATAATCCATTTCGGCCTCTATTTTTTTGGCCATATCTCTGGCTAATATCGAGACCTCGTCATCTTTGAGTTCTTCTGGTTTGACCATAACCCTAACCTCGCGGCCGGCCTGCATGACGAAGGTCTTCTCAACGCCTTTATAAGAATCTGCGATCTTCTCCAGATTTTCGAGCCTCTTTATGTAACTTTCCAAGGTCTCTCGCCTTGCGCCTGGCCTTGCCGCCGAAATCGCATCGGCCGACTGGACTAGGACCGCTTCGATGGTCTTTGGTTCGACGTCCAAATGGTGCGCCTCGATCGCATGACATATTGCAGGCGACTCTTGAAACCTCTTAACCAGATCGGCTCCAATGACGGCGTGCGAGCCCTCTACTTCATGATCGATTGCTTTACCTATATCGTGCAATAGGCCAGCCCTTTTTGCAAGTTTGATGTCAGAGCCAAGCTCAGCAGCCATTACCCCGGCAAGATGAGACACCTCTATCGAGTGGAGAAGGACGTTCTGTCCATAGCTTGTCCTATACTTAAGCCTTCCAAGAACTCGCACTAGTTCGGGATGCAGGTTTTGGACGTTGGTATCGAAGGCCGCCTGCTCTCCCCGTTCCCTAATCTCAGCCTCCACTTCTTGCTTGGCCTTCTCATACATCTCTTCTATCCTAGCAGGATGTATCCTTCCATCGGCGATCAGTTTTTCTAGGGCGATTCTTGCGATTTCACGCCTTACCGGATCGAAGCACGATAAAACCACAGCTTCTGGTGTATCATCGATGATTAGATTTACCCCAGAGACATTTTCAAAAGCGCGGATATTCCTTCCCTCCCGACCGATGATCCTTCCCTTCATCTCATCGCTTGGGAGTGCCACCGTAGAGACAGTGGTCTCGGCGACATGTTCGGCCGCGCAGCGCTGAATGGCAAGTGATACTATGTTTCTAGCCCTCTTAGACGATTCTTCCCTGGCTTCATTCTCTATTGTCTTAACCAAGACGGCCATATCGTGACGGGCTTCATCCTCTACCTTCTTGAGCAATAGGTCCTTGGCCTCTACTACAGTCATTTTAGCGACCTCTTGGAGGACCTCTTTCTGTTTACCTATTATTCCTTGCAGTTCCTCCTCGCTCTTCTCAAGCTTCTTTTTTGCCTCAAAAAGATTCTTCTCTTCGTGGGCCAAGTTTTCCCTTTTAACATCCAGAGCTTCTTCTTTTTGAACTAGCCTGCTTTCAATCTTTTGTATCTCAAGCCTACGATCTTTTGTTTCCTTTTCCGACTCCACCCTAAGAGAGTGAATGCTCTCTTTGGCCTCGAGCATCGCTTCTTTTTTGATGGTATCAGCCTCTTTGGCCGCATCGCTGATTATCCTCCTTGCTTCGGTTTCTGCGGAATCTATCTTCGTTTCAGCCAAATATCGCCTGATGAAATAACCTACTACGCCTGCCAGAGAGATTGTCAAGATCGCTGTAATAACATTGCCAGCTTGCATTGTCCGATCCTCCTTAAAATAAAATAAAATAAGCTGAGCATTGCTCAGCTTATAAATATTACTTAAATAAACTCAAAAACGCCTAACTTAAACCCCTGCGTTCATGAGGTCAATTTTTCTAAACTATATAGATACTTGGCCAGATGACCTTAAATCTATAGATAAAAAAATAATTTAAGTAAATTTAAAGCATAAGCAACTTTAATACATCTTTTTTCAGTTATGTAAAACAAAATCTAACTAATGATGAGTATACTATTTGAAAACGGGTTAGGTCAATCCGAGCCATGATCGAATTCGTAAATTTCTTTTGAGACTCTACTAGCCACTTCCAGTGAGAAGCCTCTTGAGATTAGGTAATCTCCCAGCCTCTTTCTTTGTCTGATCGGATCCTTGGCCGTTTTGTCGAATCGTTTAGCAAGAGAGGCTGCAAGAACCCCCTCCTCATCTGCCGAATAGAATTCATCAAGGCAACCATCAATCATCTCTCTTGATATGCCCTTTTTCGTCAACTCAAACCTTATCCGGTTGGGACCGACGGGCCGGCCACGCTTCTTAGACTCTATCCAATCACGACAAAATGTCCTATCGTCTACTAGGGCTGACCCTGCAAGTCTGACCAGAATATCAGATATGGTATCTTCATCGTGCCCCTTCTTTGCCAAATAGTCTGATATCTCTCTTCGGCTTCTATTCCTGAAAGATAGATATTTAAGAGCCTGACCCATTGGCTTGGACAGATTATCATTATCCAAAAGAGCCTACTCTTCTTCGACTAAGGATCCGGCTTCGGTCCCTACCTCTTTCTTGCCAATGCCCAACGACTCTTTTATCTTGGATTCGATTTCATCGGCGAGCGCTGGGTTGTCTTCGAGAAACTGTTTTGCGTTCTCGCGCCCTTGACCCAACCTCTCCTCGCCGTATGTGTACCAAGATCCACTCTTTCCGATTATGGCGGTCTCGACGCCCATATCAACGATACCGCCTTCTCTGGATATCCCCTTGCCATAGACGATATCGAATTCTGCCTGCCTAAAGGGTGGTGCAACTTTATTCTTGACTATCTTTGCCCTAACCCGGTTACCGACGACATCTACGCCCTGTTTGATCGACTCTACCTTGCGTATGTCTATCCTTACTGAGGAGTAGAACTTAAGTGCTCTACCGCCCGGAGTTACCTCTGGATTTCCAAACATGATGCCTATCTTCTCGCGAAGTTGATTGATGAATATCATGACCGTCTTCGATTTATTTATTGATCCTGAGAGTTTTCGCAAAGCTTGGGACATCAGTCTGGCCTGGAGTCCAACGTGAGAGTCGCCCATCTCCCCTTCTATTTCGGCTCTTGGAACCAGCGCTGCGACAGAATCGACGACTATTATGTCAATGGTGCCGCTTCTGATCAGCATCTCAGATATCTCAAGAGCCTGCTCCCCGGTATCAGGCTGAGATACGAGAAGATCCTCGACGTTTACGCCTAGATTCTTTGCATAATCGGAGTCAAGGACATGCTCGGCATCTATGAAGGCGGCCAAGCCCCCCATCTTTTGGGCTTCAGCAATTATCTGAAGGGCTAGCGTAGTTTTGCCCGATGATTCGGGGCCAAAGACCTCGATTATCCTACCCCTTGGAACGCCCCCAACGCCGAGCGCTATATCCAGGGCCAGCGAACCGGTTGGTATGGTTGAAAAGTTCAATTTGGTCGGCTGATCGCCCAATCTCATTATGGCACCCTTGCCGTATTTTCTCTCGATCTGCTCCCTGGTCAACTCCAAAACTTTATCCCGTTCCATACACCCTCCTCATGTCTGTTCGCTAAATCTTATACGAACCTATGTTCGATTGTCAATCGTCAATCCGACTTCAAATATTTTCTCATAAACGGGGCCGTTTGGCATCAATTTACTTTCATAAATATTTACCGATCGCACCGTTTCGGTCGCCCCGAGTCTATTTAGCGAGCTTGTCTTGGCTATAATCTGAGATAAATCGACTTTTTCCTTGGTGCGACAGATTGTAATGTGTGGTTTAAGTGGCGGTATATCTTCATCGTTTTTATGCGAGAGAGCCGCATTTATAATATCGCCTATTTTAATAAGCTCATCAAGTCCCTTATCGATTCCCATCCAAATGACGTGGACTCGCTTAGTGCTGGGAAAAGCTCCAAGACTCTTAAGCGATAGGTCAAAGACGGTCTGCCCCATCAAGACGGTTGAGAGCGCCTTAGAAATATCATCGACCTCACTTGGATTTATTTCGCCCAAGAATTTCAGGGTTATATGAAGGTTTTGATTTTTGACCCATCTGGCAGATGGTAGGCTTGGTAATAGCTTTTGCTTTAAATCCGCAAGATCATCCTTTAGACTATCTGGAAGATCCGCCCCAATGAATACCCGCATATGTCGAATCAGCCCCCAAGGAGAAAGTCTCTTAGCATCCTAAGGGCCGCCTCTGATGATTTGAGTCTTATCTCGCCTCGGCTGCCGGAAAAATGGTGCCTATCCGTTAAATAACCGTTAAGGTGCCAGAGGGCGATATCGACCGTGCCGACCGGTTTGTATTCGCTGCCTCCCGATGGTCCAGCGATACCGGTTACCGATAAACCGATATCTGAGGAGATGGCTTTGGCCACCCCCTTTGCCATATCCAACGCCACCTCTGGGCTTACGGCGCCAAGCTCTTCAATATGGCGCTTGGAGACCTTCAATACTCTCTCCTTTGCCTCATTAGCGTAGGAGACAACAGCGCCTAAAAAATATTTTGAACTCCCGGATACATCCGTAATCCTTTTTGAGATCAGGCCGCCCGTGCATGATTCGGCGACAGCTAGGGTGAGCTTCCTCGCTTCAAGAAGCATTCCAATCGACTCCTCCAAAGAGACCCCGTCGAAACCTATGAGGTGTTCGCCGAGCATTTCTTGAAGACGACGGGAGGCCTCGTCAAGGATCGTCCTTCCACCGTCGCCATCGGCCATAAGGGAGAGGTGTATCTCTACGCTCTCTGGATGAGGTATCAAGGAGATATCAAGCATGAACTCCTCTTCAAGTCCTCGTATCCTCTCTTCGACCTCTACTTCGTTTATTCCGCTCACTCTGGCCGTTTTAACCAAAAACCTCTTAGAAAGGGAGAACCTCTTCTCGATAAAGGGAATAACTTGGTCTTGAAGCATCTCTTTCATTTCCGAAGGAACTCCAGGCAGAGCTATTACTACCTTGCCATCTTTATCGATACAAAGACCGGGAGCAGTTCCAGTGCTTGGCAGGATAGGCTGAGCGCCTGGAAATATTTCGGCCTGTCTTTTGATGACCTCCTTGGTCTCCCTCCTCAAGAGGTTATACCGATCTTCAATTAACCCCAAGAGTTTGGGGTCAATCTTAAGGTCTTCGCCAAAGTAGTGGGCGAGTGCTTCCCTGGTCAAATCATCCATGGTTGGGCCCAGCCCGCCTGTTATTATGAGAAGATCGCTCGATTTTAGAGATACCCCAATCTCATCTTCGATTACATCCAAGGAATCCGATACTATCGATACCTTATTCACCACCAGCCCCATCTTTGCTAAGCTTAAGGCTATCTCCCTTGAGTTGGTATCGACGGCAAGCCCTTTGGTGAGCTCGCTTCCGATTATAAGAATGTTGAATTTCAAAGTCCCTCGCTCTCCTCATTAAGCCAGATATCTCGAGTCTTTAAAAAATAGTCTATTCCGGAAAATACCGTAAGGGAGAGGGCAAGAGCCATTGATGCGTTTGCCAGGTGAGTATTTGGAAAGATTATCCAAAAAATTACCGCAATTATTTGGCTTACCGTCTTCACTTTGCCCCAGATGCTGGCCTCGATAACTCTCTTTTCGGCTATGGCCATTATCCTTAGACCTGAGACTGCGAACTCGCGAGCTATTATGGTCATTGCTATCCACGAAGATATTAGACTCAGCTCAACCAGGGAGATAAGAGCCGCAGAGATCAATAGCTTATCGGCCAAGGGATCGAGAAATTTTCCAAAGATGGTGACCATATTTTTTGAGCGAGCCACATACCCGTCGAGACCATCAGTGGCAGCCGCTATGACAAAAATAGAGACGGCAACAAAGTTGCCGTATTTGAGCGGAGAGAGCAAAAAGGCCATGAATGCAGGGATTAAGAGTATCCTAATGATGGTTATCCGGTTCGCTATATTTGCCATCAACGACTCCTCTCTGCGATCAGGTCGTGGGCAAGTGCGCCGGTAATTTTGGCCCAGGCAAATTGGCCGGGCGCTATCTCTCCTTTGCGTGATGTGATTTTGACCATGCCGTCCACCTCTGGAGCCTGGTGTCTGCTCGTTCCCCAGATTCCTCCTTCAAGATAATCTGCCCCGGTCAAAACCTCTATCCTTTTACCAATAAATGCATCGTTCTTTCGAAAAGATATTTCATCTTGAAGGGTAACAAGCTGATGGTAACGCTCCTCTTTGACCCTTTCTGAAACCTTTGGTAGAAGGGTAGACGCCTTTGTCCCCTCTTCCGGCGAATACTTGAAGAAACCGGCATGGTCGAACTCAGCCTCTTTCAAAAAGCGAACCATCTCTTCAAAATCCTTCTTCGTCTCCGATGGAAATCCCGTAATGAATGACGACCTTATGCTGACATCGGGCAATGCGCCTCTTACCCTCTTAATTATACCCATATTCGTCTTAAAAGAGCCGCCCCTACCCATAATTTTTAGGATCCTTTCGTTAGCATGTTGAAAGGGGAGATCTATGTAAGGGCAGATCTTATCGCTCGCCGCCATGGCATGTAGAATCTCGCCCGTCAAATTGAAGGGTTGAAGATAGAGAAGCCTGATTCGAAAATCTCCTTTTATCTCTGCGAGCCTCATCAAGAGCTCGGGCAAGGTAGGGCTGCCATAAAGATCGGTCCCGTAGAGAGCCAGATCCTGAGCAACCAAAATCAACTCTTTAACCCCGGAATCGAGCAAAAATTCTGCTTCGGCTTCGAGATTTTCGATTGGAATGCTCTTATAGGGCCCCTTTATCGATGGAATGGCGCAATAGGAACAGCCCGTATCGCAGCCATCTGCGATCTTGAGATAGGCATAGGGTAAATCCGGTCTTTTTCGAACGGAAGGGGTGGGTGGTTTTTTTGGTAGCGAGGTCGGCTCGATGACCCTGTCGCCATCTGTAAAATCAAATAATTTGTTGGGTAAATCAAGAACATTATGGGTGCCAAGGATTATATCTATCTCGGGTATCTCGTCTGCGAGCTCTTGGCCATAGCGTTGGCTCAAGCAGCCCGTAAGAACCAAAACACTACAACTGCCTTCAGTTTTTTGCCGGGCCAATTCAAAAATTGCCTCTATGGACTCCTCTTTGGCGCTTTGAATAAAACCGCAACTATTTAAGATCAAGATATCGGCATCCTCGAAGGCATCGGACGGGATGTACCCCTTTTCCAACAGGAGGCCCGATAGATGATCGGAATCGCACTCGTTTTTTGGACAACCCAGAGTAAGGATGGCAAATTTCTGATTCAAGGCTGCCGCCTACCTGTAGTTGGTAAATTGGAGAGGTATATTAAGATCGTATTCCTTAAGAAGTGAGATAACCTCCTGCAGTTCGTCTTTGCTCTTACCGGTAACCCTCAGCTTGTCACCATCTATGGTCACTTTGACCTTTATCTTACTATCTTTGATGAGCTTATTAATGTCTTTGGCCTGATCTTTCGAGACGCCCTGAACCACATCTATCTTCTGTCTTACCCGGCCTCCTGCTGCGGGCTCGACCGCGCCCAATGAGAGTGCCTTTAGGGAAATGCCCCTCTTTATTACCTTGGTATTCAATACATCAATGACGCTCTTTAAGGTAAAGTCGTTCTCCGACTCAATGAATATTCTGCTTTCACCCTTATTTAAGGTCAGACTGCTCCTGCTCTTTTTTAGATCGTACCTGTTCTCAATCTCCTTGGTCGCTTGATTTACAGCGTTATCGATCTCTTGTAGATCGACCTCGGAGACGATATCAAATGAAGATTCCTTAGACATTTCTGATCACCGTCATTTAGTAAAAGTCTTCTCTTCTAGCCCTATTCCGAGCTTTCCGATGTCTACGCCGTCCTTCTTGATCAAGACCAATTCACCGTTACCGCTTCTGATCTTGGCGTTTAGCTTAGCTTCCCAGAGTTTGGAGGCTCCTTTTTCCATAACATCCTCATAGACCACTTCACCATCTAGGGTTACTTTGAGCCACACTCGCTCAACGGCCTGAACCTCTATGTTAAAGCCGGCGGCCGGAAGGGCGCCTTCTTCGCCGAGACTCTCATCTACGACGGTCTCTTCCTCTGGAGTTTCAAGACTCTCCCGATCTTCTATATTGAATGACTTCGATGAAGTTTCTCTTGTAATATCAGCCGTATCACCATTTCTATTTCCAGCGAAAAAACGGGTGACAATATAGAGAGATATCAAAATTGCCCCAATAACCAGAATTACAAGAGCCGCCCTTCTTTTGAAATAGACTCCCTTTTCGGAGGTCCTTCTTCTCATCCTCGTTTCACGCTGATCAACATGACGCCTCTCCTCCGCGTGAGGCCTTTCGTAGTGCTCCTCGGTCTCGTGTTCGTGCTCGTGGTCATCATACGGCAGGATCTCTTCCCCTTGACTTTTGCTATACATCTCCATTATTTGCTTGGGATCGATACCGAGGGTTCTCGCGTAAACGCGGATGAATCCCCTTGCATAGACGGGGCCGGGCAAAACTGAGTAATCATCATTCTCGATGGCCTGAAGATAGCGGACCCTTATCTTGGTGCTTTTTTCAATATCTTTGAGGCTCAGGTTTAATGACTGGCGCCTATTTCTAAAAATTTGCCCTATTGATTGCATAAATCCTTTGCTTCCTTTTTAAGATTCCTTTGCATTAGTTAATTCACCAAAGAGACCCTTTGTCCTTGTTTTTTAGGCTGCTTCATCTTCATTTATCTCCTTTGAGTCTCTCCAAATCGTCTTCAGTAAACAAAACAGGGCGGGGACGGCTTCCCTCGGTGACTCCGACTATCCCCTTCTCCTCCAAAATATCCATCAGGCGAGCCGCTCTGGTATAGCCGATCCTAAGGCGTCTCTGAAGCATCGAGACCGAGGCCATTCCGGTTGAGACGACTAGCTCCAGGGCATCGTCGAATAGATCATCATCGTAATCATCCAGAGCAAACTTGGATTTCTGCCTTTTTAGTATTTCCGACTTGTAGTCTGGCTTTGCCTGTCCTTTGACGAAATTGGTCACTAACTCGACCTCCTCCTCGGTAACGAAGGCGCACTGAAGCCTTTTTAGCCTATGGGTTTTTGGCGACAAGAAGAGCATGTCGCCCTTGCCGACCAGTTTCTCAGCTCCTGGGGAATCGAGTATAACCCTGGAATCTATTTGAGAGGAGACGGCAAAGGCAATCCTCGAGGTGATGTTAGCTTTGATGAGTCCGGTTATGACATCGACCGAGGGCCGCTGAGTTGCGATTATGAGATGAATGCCGACTGCCCTTGCAAGTTGGGCCAACCGGCAGATCGAATCCTCCACCTCGCCGGGAGCGACCATCATAAGATCGGCCAACTCGTCCACGACGATAACGATATAGGGCATGAAGTCCTCAAACCTACTCTCTTTGGCCAGGTAGGCGTTGTAGCCATCAATGTTTCTCGTGCCGGCATCGGCCAATAGATCCAGACGACTCTCCATCTCCTTGACCGTCCAGAGAAGGGCCGAGGACGCCTCTTTGGGGTTGACGACGACGGGAGTGATGAGATGGGGCAAACCATCATACAAATTTAGCTCTATTCTTTTCGGATCGATGAGAATCATCTTTAACTGGTTGGGTTTGGCTCTCATCAAAAACGAGATCAAAATATCGTTTATGCAGACGCTCTTACCGCTTCCGGTCGCTCCAGCAATCATCAAGTGGGGCATGTCGGCAAGATCGGCTATGATCGATTGGCCAGCTATATCCTTGCCAAGACCCAGTTGGAGTACGCTCCCGGTTGCAAACTCCTCGCTCGAAAGGATGTCGCCGATGGTTACAAGCTCCCTCTGCTTGTTTGGAACCTCGATACCAATGGCCGATTTCCCTGGAATTGGGGCAAGTATTCTTATATCGGATGTGGCCAGAGCAAGCGCTATGTCATCCGATAGGTTGAGGATGCGGTTGACCTTGACCCCGGAAGCCAACTGTATCTCATAGCGGGTTACAGTCGGCCCCTTGGTCACTTTATCTATCCTGGCATCGACGTCGAAGTTCTTTAAGACCTGCTCCAAGATGACGAGGTTTGCTTGAACATCCCTCTTGTGCTCCTGACTCCTAGGGACAGACAGTTTTAAGAGCGAAAGGGGCGGCAGCTCATAATCTGCAAACTCTCCGCCATGTGTGTCCATTTTAATCTGAATCGTATTTTTTGCGGCCGCCTCACTCGATTTCTGCCGGACGGTCCTTGTGGTAAACTCCGCTTCGAGCACCTCGTCATCGAATCCGCTGATGATCTCGCCTTGATCGTTAATGAGCCTGGTTTTATTATTTAACGTTTCTCTCTCTTTTATCCCTTTCCCGACGTGAAACAGCCTGTTGAGTCCACCTCTTATGATGACAAACAGCTCACTTACCATAAATCCCGTCGAGATCAATATGCCGATGCTAAGCGCAGCCAAGAAAGCGACGTAAGAGCCGATGTTTCCGATCAGAAAGCGAGAAGCATAGACCAAGACGCCGCCAAGATAGCCGCCGTAGGAGTCTATCTGCGAGGCTAGGAGTTCTTCGCCGTATGGGGTGCCGAGATGAATCAGGGCGATCAGACTCAAGAATGAGATGGTGAGACCAATTGAGACCATCTCTCTGCGAAGATCGGCCCAGTCGGTTACGAATAGAAGGCCGGCAAAGAATAGAAAGAAGGGAAAGATATATCGTCCAATTCCGATAAAATCTTTTAAAAAGTCACTCACCAGCCTGCCGAGTACTCCATTGTCCGAGGCGAACAGACCCAAAAAGATTATTATCGAAAGGGCGAATAGGGCAATCCCGTATATCTCGTTTGGTCCGCCCTTAACCTTGGAGCTCTTGCGGGGGCCGCTTTTCTTGTCGGTCAATTTATAACTCCTGTGTGCTTCAGATCGCTTTGGAAAGCAAAAAGAGGGCTCCGGCCATTATGCAATAGTATGAAAAGACATAAAGCCCCCTGCTCTTTAAGAAGCTTAATAAGAATTTAATACAAAGGTATCCACTTAGCAACGCGGAGGCAAAGCCAAAAGCGAGAAGTGAGATCTGTCCGGGGATAAATAATTTTAAAAAATCGGGAATCTTGCTTGCGGCCGCCCCTAAAATTATCGGGATGGAGAGCAAAAAGGAAAACCTTGCAGAGGAGGTCCGGTCCAGCCCGAGAAAGAGCCCGGTTGATATGGTCGCCCCCGAACGGGATATGCCGGGGGCGACCGCAAGACCTTGGGCGAGACCGATTAAGATGGAGTCTTTAGCCTGCATGCTGGTTAGACCTCTCTCTCTCTTGCCCAGCCTTTCAGCGAAGGAGAGGGTGACTCCTGTCAGAATGAGCAGAACCGAAACCGAGATTGGGCTCGCAAAGAGTCTTTCGAAAAAATCGTTGAACAAGATGGCTATGATGACTGTTGGGATGGTTGAAACCACTATCAAAAAGGAGAGTCTAAACCCCGCATCTTTCCTGTTATTTTTATCAAAAATCCCCCTGAAAAAGGATTGGATGAGGATTGGAAGATCATCCCTAAAATAGACCAAGACGGCAAGCAGACTTCCAAGGTGAAGCATGACATCAAAGGCTAGGCTGGGCTGGGGCCAACCCAAAACCTCAGGCAGGATCACCAAGTGAGCGGAGCTGCTTATGGGCACAAATTCGGTAACGCCTTGAACGACTCCCAAAATTATCGCTTGAAGTATGCTCAAATTATCCCACTCAGCCTTCTGTGATGAAGGGTACGACCATCGGCCGTCTCTTCGTCTTGGAATAGAGAAACTGCATCATCCTCTTCTTTATGACGCTATTTATGGAGCTCATATCGATCACTCCTTCAAGCCTCGCTTCCTCCAAGATCTCGGCCACAAGCTCTATCGACTCATCGATCAATTCTTTGGCCTCCTTGACGTAAACGAAGCCCCGTGAAATTACTTCGGGTCCGATTTTTGTCTCACCGGAAGCCGGGTCGATTGCCGCGAGGACGATGAATATCCCGTCGCTTGATAGTATCTGGCGATCGCGCAGTACGACGTCCCCGATATCACCGACCCCAAGGCCGTCAACGAAGACCTCTCCTACTTCGATGCTCCCGCTTATCCCGGCTCCCTCCTCATTGAGTTCGAGTATGTCGCCATCCTCGCAAAGAAATATATTCTCCCTCGGTATTCCGACCGAAACAGCGAGATCGGCGTGGTGTTTGAGATGGCGGTATTCGCCATGGATCGGAACAAAGAATCTCGGTTTGACCAGGTTCATCAAAATCTTTAGTTCCTCTTGAGCCGGGTGGCCGGAAGCGTGGACTCCGGATATCTGCTCATAATAGACATCGGCTCCATAGCGGAAGATCTGGTTTATTATCCTTGTTATCGCCCTCTCATTTCCCGGGATGGGAGATGCCGAGACAACAACTGTGTCGGTATCAGCAAGCTTCACCCTTTTATGCTCCTTCGCTGCGATTCTGGAGAGGGCTGAGAGCGGTTCGCCCTGGCTTCCCGTACAGAGGACGACCATCTTAGATGGATGAAAATTATTTATCTCACCTATATCAACCAGAGAGCCGGATGGTATTTCCAAGTAACCCGTTTCCGAAGCGATCTTAACGTTGTTTATGATGCTCCGCCCAGAAACGGCAACCCTCCTGCCAGAGGCTTTGGCCGCATCGAAGATCTGTTGTATACGATGAAGATGGGAGGCGAAGGTGGCAACGATTATCCTGTTCTCGGCCTCCTCGAATATCTTCAACAAATTGGCGCCGATCATCTTTTCGGGAGAGGTATAGCCCGGCACCTCGGCGTTGGTGCTGTCGGATAGTAGCAACAGGACATCTTTATCTTTTAAGCAAGCTAGCTTATCAAGCTCGGTCGTCCGGCCATCGACCGGAGTCTGATCCAGCTTGAAGTCACCGGTATGGACGATGTAGCCGAGCGACGTCCCGATGATGATTCCGACCCCATCCGGGATGCTATGGCAGACGCTGAAGAAGCTTAGATCGAAATTGCCAAGTTTCAGCGTTGAGTCTGAGGAGATCTCAAATAGATCCGCTTCAATATCGTACTCTTTGAGTTTCTCCTTTATCAGCCCGAGGGTTAGCTTAGTGCCGTAGACTCTCGCGCCAACCTCCCTCAAGAGGTAAGGCAACGCTCCCGTGTGATCCTCATGACCATGAGTAATTATTATGCCCTTTAGGCGCTCTTGATTCTTGACGACGTAGGAATAGTCCGGAAGGACTATGTCTATGCCGAGCAGCTCTTCTCCAGGGAACTTGAGTCCGGCATCTATTAATATCATCCCCTCTTCGTCTTCGACGACCATCATATTTTTTCCGATCTCTCCAAGGCCGCCAAGGGGAATGACCCTTAAGGTATTCTTCTTTTTCTCATTCACTTATCTTTCCTCTTTATTAAATTAATTTTAATCCTCTCATCTTATCTTCAAGGATTCTCTCCTGATCCTTGGTCGACTCTATCAAAGGTGGTCTCAGGCCACCTGTATTTAATCCAATGGACCTAAGTGCGGCTTTTACCATGATAGGATTGGTGGTCATAAACATCGACTCGAAAAGGGGAAGCAGCTCAAGATGGATCCTTCTTGCCTCCTCGTGCTTTCCATCCTTATATGAGGTAACCATCGACTTCATCTTATCTCCGGCCACATGTGAGATCACGCTTATAGCGCCATCCCCTCCAAGAGTCATGATGGGATAGGTCATGGCGTCGTCGCCGCTGTAGAGCATAAATTCACTCGTGGTCGAATCGATTATCTTGGCTATCTGCTCCAAGTTGCCGCTTGCCTCTTTTATCGCAACCACGTTTTCTATCTTTGAGAGCTCTATCGTCGTATCCGCTTCGATGTTGGTTATCGTCCTGCTTGGAACGTTATAGAGTATTAAGGGAAGCTTGGTGCTCTCTGCGACCATCCTGAAGTGGTTGTATAGACCCTTTTGGGGAGGCTTATTATAATACGGTGTAACCACCATTGCCGCATCTACCCCTACCGATTCGGCCATTTTCGTCAGATTGATCGTCTCTCTGGTGCAGTTGTAGCCCGTTCCCGCAATCACCTTTACCCGGCCGGACGCCACCTCTTTGGCCACCTTGAAGAGTTCAACTTTCTCTTCATCACTAAGGGTCGGAGATTCGCCCGTTGTGCCTGATACCACGAGCCCATCTGTGCCCGTCTTGATAAGATGCTCGATCAGCTTCTCAAAAGCATCAAGATCGAGGCTTAAATCCTCCTTAAACGGAGTTACTATCGCCGTTAAAAGATCGCCAAACATTTAAGTCACCTGCCTTATATCTCCATGAGCTTATCTAGCCCAACCGTGACTCCCCTGTTTTCTTTGTGCTTCTTTATGGCCATTAAAACGCCCGGCATAAATGAAGACCTGTCTAGGGTATCATGGCGAATGGTCAAAAGCTGTCCATCGAGGCCGAAAAGTACCTCTTGATGACCTATGAGACCCGGCAAACGGATGCTATGAATGCGGATATTCTTATAGTTTCCACCCCTTGAGCCGGGCAGTATCTCCTTTTCGTTAGGCCCAAGGTCTTCAAAGGTCTTGATCGACGAGAGCATCTCGGCGGTCTTCATTGCTGTACCCGATGGTGCATCATACTTCTCATTATGATGAAGTTCGATTATTTCAGCGTCATTAAAGTATTTTGCGGCCTTTTCTGCGAACTTCATCATCAAAACAGCCCCGATGGCAAAATTTGGCGCAATGAAGATGCCCACATCTTGGCCGTCTATTATCCTCTCAACTTCGCCCAGTTTATCTGACGTAAAGCCCGTCGTTCCGATGACCATGTCCACTTCAAGCTCGACTGCTATCTTGATATTGTTCATAACTACATCGGGGTTGGTGAAATCGACCACCACGTCTGGCTTAAGCTCTTTGATGGCTGCGCTCAAGCTTGAATCCAAATAGACTTTATTCTCTCCCATCTCACTTAGATCTTGGATGCCGCTCGCCTCATAATCCTTATCTACCGCACCGACCAAGGAGAGCTCGGGATCGGAATGAACCGCCTTACAAACCGTCCTTCCCATCTTGCCGCTTGCCCCGCATACAACCACTCTAATCATATGATTCCTCCTTGATTAGGTATCAAATCTATCTTTATCAAAGGGGCCTATGACGGAGAGTGCCCGTTTTCCCGGTTTGAACACTCTCTCGCATACCCTTGCGATATCATTTGCAGTTACGGAATCAACCCTTTCTATTATCTCGTCTAAACTTAACACTTCGCTGTGGAGCAGATAAGATCTGCCAAGCCGAGACATCCTGCTTGAAGTGCTCTCCATGCTCAACACCAGACACCCCTTCGTTTGATTCTTGACCCTGTTAAGTTCAGCCTCGTTTACGCCCTTTGTCAGCAAACTATCGACCTCTTTTTCAATTAACGAAATTACTTCATCTATATTTTTGGGTCGCGTCCCGACATATACTGCCAAGGACCCTGTGTCTCTGTAAAAAGAATGATAGGAGAAGACGGAATAGGCCAAGCCCTTCTCCTCGCGAATCTTCTGAAATAATCTTGAGCTCATACCGCCAGCAAGGATACCATCCAATATATTCACGGCAAATCTGTCGCCATCGCCACCGCCAAGTCCCTCATATCCGAAGCACATGTGAGCTTGCTCGGTGTCTTTCTTCATCACCCGGTTTCTCCTCTCGACCTTGACGGCCACCTCGGGATGCGGGCTAGACTTAAATTCAGACATTTTGAGTCCACCCTCTAAGAGGCCGAAAAGATTATCCTTATCGAAACTTCCGGACACCGTGACCAAGGTCTTTTCAAAAGTATAGTGCCGACTAAAAAAATTGGATATATCTTCGGCCTTAAACCCTGAGACCGTATGGTTGCATCCGATTATAGATTGACCGAGCGGGTGATTGTCCCAGAGGGTCTCGGCAAATAGGTCGTGAATTAGTTCATCTGGAGTATCTTCGTAATGATGGATCTCTTCAAGTACCACTTCCTTTTCTGAAGAGAGATCGCTCTCTCTAAAAGCTGGCGCACTCAGCATCTCCGAAAGCAGGTTTACTACCTCACCCAGGTTTTCATCGATCACTCTGGCATAATAACAAGTATGTTCCTTGCTGGTAAACGCATTTACTTCAGCCCCTAGGCCCTCGAATATATCCGATATCTCTTTGGCGCCTCTCTTCTTGGTTCCCTTGAAGATCAGATGCTCTATGAGGTGGGAGATTCCCATGGCTTCTCTAGGTTCATTTCTGGAGCCGACCCGTATCCAAAAACCGATAGCTACCGATCTTAAATTGGGGGCCGGTTCCATTAAGACCTCGACCCCGCTATTTAAGAATCCGCGCTCAAAGCTCACTTGTCCTCTTCCACATCTATCGCTGTTAAGTTGATCCTACCCTTTTCGTCTATCTCAACGACCTTTACCTTGATCTTGTCGCCGACATTTACGACGTCCTCAACAGTGGGTATCCTTTTTTTGGCGAGTTTTGAGATGTGAACCAGGCCGTCCTTGCCCGGAAGAAGTTCGACAAAGGCTCCAAAGGTCGTCGTCTTGACGACGGTTCCCAGGTAGATTTCGCCAGGCATTACCTCCTTGACTAGGGCCTCGATCATCTCCTTAGCTTTCTCTCCGCCCTCGCCGTCAAGGGAAGAGACATAGATGGTTCCGTCCGGTTTGACATCAATGGTGGCTCCGGTAGCCTCTATTATTCCCCTGATGACCTTTCCTCCCGGTCCAATGACCTCACCGATCTTCTCCGGATTGATGCTCATCGCAATGATCCTTGGAGCATAGGCGGAGAGACTGCTTCTGGGCTCGCTTATTGCGGAGAGCATCTTATCCAGAATGAAGAGTCTGCCATCTTTAGCCTGTTTGAGGGCCGATTTTAAAACATCGATGTGTACCCCCGTAGCCTTCATATCCATTTGAAGAGCGGTAATCCCCTTCGTGGTACCGGCCACCTTAAAGTCCATATCGCCAAGGGCATCTTCGACGCCTTGGATATCGGAGAGAACGGCTGCCTTATCTCCGTCCTTGACCAGACCCATCGCAATTCCCGCAACCGGGGCCTTGATGGGAACTCCGGCGTCCATCAGAGATAGGGTGCTACCGCATACGCTGGCCATAGAGGATGAGCCGTTAGACTCCAAAACCTCGGATACAATCCTGATCGTATAGGGGAAATCTATCTCATCCGGTATGACCGAAAGCAGAGCCCTTTCGGCCAGCGCCCCGTGACCGACCTCGCGTCTTTTGGGCGTACCGAGTCTCCAGACCTCTCCCGTTGAAAAAGGCGGAAAGTTATAGTGGTGGAGATACCTCTTCGATTCTTTGTTATCAAGACCATCGAGCCTCTGGACCTCGCTTGCAGTTCCCAGCGTCAAGACGGATAGGACTTGAGTCTGACCCCTGGTGAAGAGCCCAGAGCCGTGGGCTCTGGGCAGAAAGGCCACCTCGCAGTCGATCGGTCTGATTTCACCTAATGTCCGTCCATCCGGGCGGATTCCTTCATCTACTATCATCTTGCGAACCACAGACTTCTCAGCCGAGTATAGAAGCTTTTTGATCTCACCCTCGGATTCGGGATACTCTAACAGCAATTCTTCCATTATCGCTTTTTTGGCCACCGAAACGGCTTCCTCTCTTGCGAGTTTGTCTGAGCCGCCCATCGCCTCTCTTATACGTGAAGTCGCAATGGAGATGACCTTCTCCTTTAGTTCAGAATCGGGCTCTGCAAGAATGATCTCCCTTTTGGGTTTGCCGATTTCTTTTGCGATCTCTTCCATAGAAGCTATCATCGATCTAATTGCCTCATGAGCTCTAGAGAGGGCTTCGATCATCAGCTCCTCATCGACCTCATTCGCCCCAGCTTCGACCATGATTATGGAGTCACTGCTGCCTGCCACGATCAGATCGAGATCTGAGAGCAAAGAATCCTGAAGCGTAGGATTTATGATCCACTCTCCATCAAGACGGCCCATCCGCACGGCGGCAACCATCTTTTCAACCGGAATGTCCGATATGGCCAGAGCCATAGAGGCGGCATTCAGCGCCAAAATATCGGAAGGATTTACCATGTCGACCGAGAGGGTACTCACAATTATTTGAATCTCGTTCCTGAAACCGTCTGGAAATAGCGGTCTTATTGGACGATCTATGAGCCTGGCCGTAAGGATCGACTTCTCGCTCGGCCTGCCTTCTCTCTTTATGAAGCCACCCGGAATCTTGCCGGCGGCATACATCTTATCTACAACTTCGACCGTAAGCGGAAAGAAGTCGAGCCCAAGCATGGGCTCCTTAGAACCAGCGACCGTCACAAGCACAATGCTATCGCCCATTCGAGCATAAACGGCTCCGTCGGCTTGGCGGGCAATCTTACCGAACTGAAACTCTATACTCTTATCGCCTGATGAAATCTCTCGTGAAATTAAATCCATTAAATTGTAAACCTCCTAAACTTTTAAAAGGGGCTAACCGCGCAGCTCGAGCTTCTTGATTATCAAACGATACTTATCGACATCTACCTCTTTTAGGTAGTTTAGAAGCCTTCTTCGTTGACCGACCAGTTTCAGTAGACCGCGGCGGGAGTGGAAATCTTTCTTATGCAGCTTCAAGTGCTCGGTTAGATCCTTTATCCTCTTGGAAAGGATGGCCACTTGAACTTCCGGGGATCCGGTATCGTGCTCATGAGAGCCGAATTCCTTGACGATGCCGGCTTTCTCCTGACTAGAAATGGTCATACTATCATCACCTCCTTTATTTATACCCCTCAAACCAAGTTAGACGTCGGTGAGTCATCTCCCTAGTATGAGGCAAAACCCTTAGAGCTCGATTTTTCTTGCTTATACTACCATAGTTAAATATTTCCGTAAACTTTTTATGCTAATAAACTGGCCGCTTTTCGAACGTCTCGTTCGATCTGACGTGCCAACTCCTCTTTGCTTGAGAATTTCTCTTGAGACCTCAACTTTGCAAACAGATCTAAATATATCTTCTTATCATAGAGGTCGGAATCAAAATCTAATATATAAGCCTCAATCCGCCTATCTTGAAGACCGAAGGTGGGCGATGAGCCAATATTTATAACGCACTTCATAGAGCGGCCATCGAAGTGAGCGGTGCCGGCATAGACCCCGTCCTGAGGCAACTGTATCTCCTCGGCGAGCTCGACGTTGGCCGTGGAATAACCCATGCTCCTTCCGCGACCAAACCCGCTGACCACGGTCCCGCTCAAACTGGGATAACGTCCAAGGATCTTCCCCGCCCTCTCAATCTCACCGTCCATAAGAAGCTTTCTGATTCTGGTGCTGCTTATCGGCTTACCTTCAAAGTTCTCCAAAGGTAGGGCCTTAACCTTAAATCCCTTCTCTTCGCCCAACCTCTTCAAGAGAAGGGCGTCGCCTCTAGCCTTATGACCGAATCTAAAGCCATCGCCGACGATCACCTCGACGGCGCTTAATCGCTTCAACAAAACCTCGTCTACAAATTCTTCGGGAGTCAGCTTTGAAAACTTGAGCGTAAATTGGATAAAAAGGAGTAGATCCACCCCAAGTTCCGATATGAGTCTCTCTTTGGAATCGAAATCGGTAAGTATAGGAGGATGCTCATTCGGCGATAAGACCGCTTCAGGATGGGGCAAGAAGGTCAGAACGACGCTTTTTGCACCGAGGGTTTTAGCATCGGTCACGCAGGTCATTATCGTCTTCTTGTGACCCCGATGGACGCCGTCAAAAAAGCCCAGAGCGACCACGGTATCTCCCTTTAAATCACCCAGCGATTCCAGACCGATTATCGTTTCCATTTAAGTTAACTCCTCAAGAACTATATGAGGTTTTAGCAGATTGACCCCCGACTCGTCCTTAATCAGGCTTCCAACCGCAACAGCCCGATTCTCCTCATTTAAGACCAAGATATCCTGGCTCGGCTCGACCCCATTTAGGCTCGGGTCGCTGACCGGATTTCCGGCCGTTACCCTCTTTTCGACGTGACTTGGAACGGAGATTTTGGGCATATTCAAGTGGGCCGCTTCTATTGGAATTACCGCATCATCAGCGCTGGCCTTCCTTGCCAGTTCTTCGAGCTTAGTCATAGTGATGGCCTCCTCCAATGAGTAGCGACCTGACCTCAGCCTTACAAGACTTGAAAGGTGAGCTCCGACGCCGAGAGCGTCTCCGATGTCGGAGACGAGCGATCTTATGTACGTTCCCTTGGAGGAGCCGACCTTGAGGGTTGCCTTGGGATATTTACCCGGCTCAAAGGAGATCAGTTTGAGCAGGGATATCTCAACCTCTCTTGTCGGCCTCGGCTCATCTCTCCCCAGCCTTGCCAGGCTGTATAAGGGTTTGCCGTTCACCTTTACAGCAGAGAACATAGGCACCTTCTGAGTTATTCTTCCGCGAAAGGCCGAGAGCGTTTTTTCCAAATCTTCTCTCGTTATCGAAGGTGGAGACTTTGATAAGACCTTGCCTGAGGCGTCCAGAGTATCTGTGCTGATGCCGATGGTCATCTCTGCAAGATAGGTCTTTGAGTCGCCTTCAAAAAACTTAGCTAACCTGGTCGCCTTGCCGACCAGAATTATCATAAGACCGGTGGCATCGGGGTCCAAAGTGCCGGTATGGCCCGCCTTTTTAGCCTTTAACAACTTTTTTACCTGGGCAACCAGATCATGTGAGGTAATTCCCTTTGGTTTATCTATGAGTAGGATTCCATTCAATTGGCTGCTTTCAATGTATCAATCAGTTTTTGGGTTGTCTCAACTCTCTCTTTGGCGGAAACGTAACCGGCTGCCGCTTTGTGGCCGCCTCCGCCAAAGAAACTTGCTACTCGGGCAACGTCGATTTCACCTTTGGAACGAAGCGACACCTTCCATCTGCCCTCAACTGTCTCCTTGAGAACGAAGGCTACCTTGGCCTCTTTGACGACCCTGAGCATGTTTATTAGGCTCTCCGTCTCATCCAGTTTTACGCCCAAAACGGTGAGGTCCTCCTGATTTATGAAGGAGTGGATTATCGCGCCATCCAAGACGGCTCTGGAGAGAAAGCGCTCGATAAGCTTTAAGTAGCTTAGGCTCTCGTTCTCGTAAACATTTCTGAAAATATTGGCAGGCTCGACGCCGTAGGCGAGAAGGTCTTTGGCCATAGCGAATGTGGACTCATCCGTATTGGAATATTGAAAACGTCCAGTATCGGTAACCAGACCGACATAGAGCGAAGAGGCGATATTGAAATCAAGCTCTCCATCGAGTTCTTTTATGATCCTATAGACCATCTCTGCTGTTGCCGGGGAATTTACGTCAATGAAGTTGATCTTGGCAAAACCTAGGTTGCCCTGGTGATGATCGATGTTTATCGAAACGGGGGAGATATCGATAAAGGCGTTCAGGGAGCCAAGCCGACTTAAGCTAGCACAGTCTAGAGCGATAAAGCAATCGAGGTGATCGCTGCTTACGGACAGGTTGGCGAGCAGATCATCAGTTGAAAGGAAGTCATAGATCGAAGGTATCTCTGGCTTTAAGTCGACGTCGCTCTCGATTCTTCGGTCATCCCAACCGAGGCGTACATCCTTTCCGATCTTTTTCAAAAAGAGACCAAGACCGATAAGTGAGCCGATTGCATCACCGTCTGGATCACGGTGGGTGGCGAGGACGAACCTTTGGTTAGATTCAATTTCTCGGACTACAGCTCGAATTTCCTCATCCTTGGCTTTGACGCCCATCGACTCCTTGGATGAGAGACCGTATCTATTCACTGACCTTCCTCTTCGCCTAAGCTTGAGCTGTAAATGATCTTGGATATCCTGGATGCTCTCTCGATAGATAAGTCCCACTTAAAGATCAATTCCGGCGTATATTTCAGATGGAGGGACTTTGACATCTCCCTCTTGATGAAGCCCTTGGCTCCATTTAGTACCTCGACGAGTTCGGCTTGTCTCTCCTCTTCTATCGAGCTTATATATATGTAGGCGGTTTTTAGATCCGGAGTGACATCGACATCGGTCACGGTAACCATTTCGATCCTAGGATCTTTTAGCTTGACTATCGCCTGGCTTATCTCCTCTTTAAGAGCCTCTTTGACCCTATTCTGCCGGGAGAATTCCATCTAATCCCCCTATTCATCATCATTTGAGTGAAATATATGAATCTTGGAACCAACCAATTCCGCCTCACTAATCTCGATCGTAAGGTCTATTATCCTCTCCAAAAAGTCCCTCATCTCGGATTCAGAGGAGGAGACAGCGCTAACTCCGATAAGGCTCCTCTGGATGAGGTCTTGACCGGATATCTCCTTGACTGAGAGGTTGTACCTACTCTTAAGTCTTTGGGTTAGACTCTTTATGACGCGACGCTTACTTTTGAGCGAGTCCGATGCAGTTACGATGAGATCCAGTTCAAGAAGTCCAACAACTGTGCCCATTCAAATGCTCTTTCCTCTACTTAAAGGGCAGCTTTTTCCACAATCTTATAGAACTCTAAGACATCTCCGAGCTGAATATCGGAGAACTTGTCTATGACTATTCCGCATTCAAGACCGCTTTTGACCGAATTGACATCGTCCTTAAATCTCCTCAAGGACTTGACATTGCCTTCGAATACGACCGTTCCGTCTCGAATCACCCTCAAGCTATCCTTTCTGTTGACCTCTCCTTGGGTAACGAAACATCCAGCTATGGTTCCAAGTTTCGAAGCCTTGAAGATATCCTTAACCTCAACTGTCGCGGTCTCAACCTCCTCAAGGGTGGGTTTTAAGAGACCCTTCCTGGCGGCCTCGATGTCCTCGATAACCTTATATATAACCCGATACATCCTGACATCTACGTTCTCCCTATCGGAAAGCTCCTTGGCTTTGACGTCGGGCCGGACATTGAATCCGATAACTACAGCATTGGAGGCTGAAGCGAGCATTATGTCTGTCTCCGTGATTGCCCCAACGCCCTTGTGTATCACCCTCACCTTGACCTCTGTCTGGTCGATTTCACCAAGAGCCCCGCAGAGGGCTTCGATCGAGCCTTGGGTATCCGCTTTAACGACAAGATTTAAATCTCGAATATCGCCCTTTTTGATCTGGTTAAAGAGGTCTTCTAGAGCAATGTGTCTGTGTGAATCTTTCTCCAAGACCCTCCTTTTCAAGAGCCTCTCCTCGGAGATCTGCCTCGCCCTCTTTTCATCCGAGACCTCTTTCAAGGTGTCTCCGGCGTTTGGCGTCTGCGACCAACCGGTCAGCTCAACCGGTTGACCGGGCTTGGCTACATTGACTTTCTTTCCTTTGTCGTCCCTCATGGCCCGGATCTTGCCGCTTGCGTAGCCGGCTACAACCGCGTCGCCCACCTTAAGAGAGCCGCCCTGGATGAGGACGGTAGCAACCGGACCCTTGCCCTTGTCTAAGAAGGCCTCGATGACCGTGCCATATCCAGGTCCTTTATCAGGCGCTTTTATATCGGCCATCTCTGCCAAGAGCAGCAGCATATCTAGGAGTTCATCTATATTGATCTTATTCTTGGCGGAAACATTTACAAAGATGGTGTCTCCACCCCACTCCTCCGGCACAAGGCCATACTCGGTCAATTGCTGTTTGACTTTGTCCGGATTGGCCTCTTCCTTGTCAATCTTATTCACGGCAACAAGGATCGGCACTCCAGCGGCCTTTACGTGGTCTATGGCCTCTACCGTCTGAGGCATGACACCGTCGTCGGCCGCAACGACCAAGACGGCTATGTCGGTAATCTTAGCTCCCCTTGCCCGCATGGCGGTAAAGGCTTCGTGACCCGGGGTGTCGATGAAGGTTATCTTCTTTTCGTTTCTCTCGACTTGGTAGGCCCCTATATGCTGAGTTATCCCCCCCGCCTCTGTCGAGACCACATCGGTCTTTTGTATGGCGTCCAAAAGAAGCGTTTTGCCGTGATCCACATGACCCATTACGGTAACGACCGGCGGACGTGGCTTTAAGTCCTTTACGTCAACCTGAAGGGGTTCCTCCTCTTCCATCTCCTCCTCCAAGGTTACGATATGGATTTTGAGCCCAAATTCGTCGGCCAAAATCTCAATGGCTTCGCGGCTTACAGGCTGATTAATGGTCGCCATTTCTCCCATGTTCATTAGGGTTTTTATGATCTCCGTCGGATTCTTTGAGAAGATATTGGCTATCTCGCTTACCGTCGAGCCTTCCATGACCCTTATGCCCTCTTCGGCTTGTTTGGTAAAAGCGTCCGCTTTTGGCTCCGTCTTTAAGTGTTTATTCCCCGCTGGCTTAGGAGCGGGAGCCTCTTCTCTTGGCTTCTCCTCAACTTTGGGTTTGGAATCACTCTTCTTATCTTTACTCATCATCTCCGGCTTAGATGGGGTTTTCAGCCTCTCCTTGAGAGCCGCTTCCGTTTTATCGTCGAGACTTGCAAAGTGATTTTTGACAGAGACCTTCATCTCTTTAAGCTCGTCCATCAACTTTGAGCTGTTTATATCGAGTTCGCTTGCAAGTTCATAAATCCGTTTTGACAATCAAATCACCCTTAATTAAGTTTAGCTCTCTTGAGCAAATATCTCGGCCAGACTAAGGCCCAAGCTTTCTATCAAATCTCTATCGACGGCTGTCTTTAGGGCTGCCCCTATCCTCTTTTTTTTGGCCGCCTCTTCGAAACATTTCATGCTGCAAAAATAGGCGCCCCGGCCAGCTTCTCTTCCCGTCGGGTCAACCCTTATATCGCCATCTTTGGTGCATACCACTCGTTTGAGATCGCGCTTTGGAAAGGACTTATAGCAAGCAATGCATCTCCTAAGCGGCTGTTTCTTTAAAGACACTTCTATTCCAGCCTTTTATGGACTCCGCAATAATCGCTACCCGGCCGACTCTTGTTTGCGCACCTTTCACCAGATTTCTTGACGGCTTTGCACCTGTCGCCTGGGTCTGCTTCTTCGGTTTCCGGCATGGGGGCGAGCGCCCTCTCTGCTGCCTCCCTCGCAGCTCGAGAGTCGCTTTTGATGTCGATCCTCCAGCCAGTGATCTTTGCTGCAAGCCTTGCGTTCTGCCCCTCTTTGCCGATGGCCAGTGAGAGCTGGTCATCTGGGACAACGACTTCGGCCGTCTTTTCCTCTTCGTTTATTTTAACCGACTTCACCTTGGCCGGACTCAAAGCATTCCCCACGAATTCGGCAGCGTCGTCGCTCCATCTTATCACGTCAATTTTCTCGTCTCTAAGCTCTGAAACGACCATGCGAACCCTGGAACCCTTGGGACCCACACAGGCTCCGACTGGGTCTATGCTCTCATCTCTGGAAGATACGGCTATCTTGGAACGATAGCCAGGCTCCCTTGAGACGGCCTTGATCTCAACATAGCCATCGAGAATCTCGGGGACCTCGAGCTCAAAGAGGCGTTTGATCAAACCAGGATGGGTCCTCGAGAGGATTATCTGCGGCTCTTTTGAGGTCCGTCTCACCTCGATGATATAGGCTTTCACTCTCATGCCGTGTTCATATCTCTCCCCTGGTACCTGCTCTGAGGGGGGCAGAAGGGCCTCAACCCGGCCCAGATTGACGAGCGTATATCTCTGGTCGCTCTGTTGAATGATACCGGTGACGATATCACCTTCTCGATCTATGTACTCCTCATACATGAGAGACCTTTCGGCCTCCCTGATCTTTTGTAGGATGACCTGTTTAGCCGTCTGAGCCGCTATTCTCCCGAAGTCTTTCGGCGTTATCTCTTCTTCAACCATTTCGATCCCGGAATCGGTCTTGAGCTCAGTCTGAGATAACACCTTTATCTCCCCCGTCTGCCTGTCTATATCGACATAGACGTTGGGGGCAAGACCACAATCCTTTTTGTAGGCAGAATTGAGCGCATCGCTGAGCGCTTCAAATATCGCATCGGCGTCTATCTTCTTCTCTCGCTCTATCTGTCTTATGGCCTCGATAAGATCAAGGTTCACTCGAAAACTCCTTTCAAAAACCGACAAGGTTTAGAATTCTGCTATCAAGTTAGCTTTCGAAATTTCATCGTAGTCAACATTCAATGTTTGACCATCCAGATCTAGAGTCAAACCAGAATCACTTGCGTCTTTAATAATCCCTTCAAATTTTTTTCTGCCTTCCATACTACTTTTGGTCTTTAGGCTCACCCTGCAATTGATGCTATCCATAAAGTGCTTCGGACGCCTTAGCCTTCTTTCAATTCCAGGCGAAGATACCTCCAGAAAATACTTTGCATCTATCGCCTCCGACTCGTCAAGGCTTTTAGAGAGCTTCTGGCTTGCCTTTGAGCAATCGTCAACTCCCACACCGCCCTCTTTATCTATGTAAACTCTCAATATGTTGCCAGCCGGTTCTTTCGTGTATTCGATATCGTAAAGATTCAAGCCGAGCTTATTTAAGTCATCCATCAAGATGTTTTCTAAGTCGTCCAGATTGATCTTGCCCATTGAACCTCTAGTTCTCTGTCCCCAATATATTAAAAAAAGTGGGCTCTGTACCCACTCAAAATTACAACCTTTAAGCTTTTTAGATATTAACATAATATTTTTTTTAGCGCAATCGACCTGCTAACATCCTAGCTGGCTTTTAATCCCACTTCCTGTTGTCTAGATGAAGAAGGTGAAGGAGGAGATCTTTATACATCTTTAAGCGCTCGGAAAATCCCTTGTGAATCCCGAGCTTCTCCTCTTTCATAACGTGAGTTACGCTGGCCATCGGAACCTCGATAACCTTAGCAGAGATCTCTTTGGCCTGTTTGGTGAAGGCGATTTCCACCCCAAAGCCCGACCTGGAAAAGTCACCCATGCCAGTCAGAAACGACCGCTTAAAGGCCCTCTGACCGGAAATATTTGGAACAAGAGCTTGTGAAAAATTGGTCGCTGCCCTACCTTTGGTGAATTTTCCGACGGTCATATCTATTCCGTCCCCTTTAAGTAAAGGGTCAACTAGATCTCTGATGTGCTGGGGTTTGAGACCAACCAGGTCCGCATCTACTAAAAGAAGGATGTCGGCCTCAGTCGACTTGATGCCCGTCCAAATCGCGGCGCCCTTGCCCTCGTTGGTCGGTCTGTTGATGACTTTGACCCTATCGTATAGTTGAGCCGCCTCGGCAGTCTTGTCTGTCGAACCATCGTTGACCACGATGATCTCGTCTAAGAGGTCTACCTTCATAAGCTCTTCGATCACGGCCCCGATTCTCCCAGCTTCATTGAAGGCAGGGATTATTGCAGCTACATGTCTGGCTGATCTTTCCAATTGAGAGCTCACCTCTAATATGCCTTGGCAAAATAGGCGACGATTCCGGGCCTGCCGCAGACTATGCATTTCCCGGATTCATGCTCAAAGGGAAGGCACCTGACAGTTGCGAGCGTCTTATCCTTGACCCTCTCTTCGCAATCTGAACCCTGACACCAGTAACTTCTGATGAAGCCCTGTTTATCCAGCATGATTTGTGCAAATTCATCAAATGAAGATGCTTTGAAGGTATTTGTATCCCTAAAAGATTGAGCCCTCTCAAAGAGGTTCTTTTGGATATCTTCTAGATTGGTCTCTATGGCGGCCCTTATCTCATCCATCTTTACGAATTCCTTTTTCCGGTTATCCCTTCTAACCATAACCACATGTCCCTTTTCGATGTCCTTGGGACCGATTTCGATCCTTATCGGCACGCCCCTGAGCTCCCACTCATTGAACTTCCAGCCGAGTGAATGTTCCCGCCTGCGATCGACCTTGATGCGAACATCAGACGAGAGGGCCGATTCAAGCTCAAAAACCTTCTCTTCGACAAGAACCTCTTTCTCCTGATCGCCATATACCGGGAGGATAATAACTTGGATTGGGGCGACCTTGGGCGGAAGTATCAGACCCTGATCGTCTCCATGAGTCATTATCAGAGCACCTAAAAGCCTGGTGGAAACTCCCCAACTCGTCTGCCAAGCGTATTTTCTTAACCCATCTCTATCTTGAAAGGTGATATCGAATACTTTGGCAAAATGCTGACCGAGATTGTGCGAAGTGCCGGCCTGGAGGGCTTTGCCGTCTGGCATGAGTGCTTCAATAGAGTAAGTCCTAAGAGCTCCCGCAAACTTCTCCTTTTCACTCTTTTTGCCAAAATAGACCGGTAGTGCCAGAACATCCTCGACAAAATCCTTATATACATTCAACATTTTTAACGTTTCGTCTTCGGCCTCTTCTTCATTTGAATGAGCGGTATGACCCTCTTGCCACAAGAATTCGGTCGTCCTAAGAAAGGGCCTGGTTACCTTCTCCCAGCGAACTACGTTTGCCCATTGGTTTATCATGACGGGCAAATCACGCCAGGAGTCGATCCACTTTGAATACATGCTTCCGATAATCGCTTCGGAAGTCGGCCTTATTGCAAGCCGCTCCTCGAGGGGCTCATTTCCCGCATGAGTCACCCAGGCGACCTCCGGTGCAAATCCCTCAATATGATCTGACTCTTTGGCCAAAAGACTTTCCGGAACGAATAAGGGAAAGTAAGCGTTCTCATGGCCGGTCGCCTTGATTTTGGCATCCAGGAGTCCTTTCATCAGCTCCCAGACTCCGTAGCCGTATGGCCGTATCACCATGCAGCCCTTTATCGGGGCATAATCGGCTAGTTCCGCAGCCAAAATGACTTCGGTATACCACTTTCTAAAGTCTCGGCTCTTGTCAGTTATCTCTTCGACAAAGCCCTTCTTGTCATTAGACAATCTGCTGACCCTTTCGCATCTTCATTACATATTCAACCAGGACATCGACCAGATCCGTTTCGCATACCTTTCTGACCGGTCTGCCACCTACGAATAATAAACCTTCACCGAGTCCGGCTGCAATACCAACATCGACCATCCTCGCCTCACCGGGACCATTCACCACGCAGCCCATTACGGCAACCTTTAGAGGACCTCTCACGGTGGATAGCCTATCCTCCACCTCTTGGGTTAGAGTTATCAAATCGACCCCACAACGACCGCAGGTTGGGCAGGATATAACCTCAATAAAGTCCCTCCTTATATCGAGAGCCGATAGTATCTTGTACCCTACCTCCACTTCACGTACCGGATCATCGGTCAAAGAGACCCTAAGCGTGTCACCGATGCCCTCGGCAAGGAGAATTCCGAGCACAACCGATGACTTAACAGCTCCCATAAGAAGGGTTCCGGCTTCGGTCTGGCCAATATGCAAGGGAGCGTCGCTCTTTTTCGAAAGTTGCCTATAGGCCTCGACTGTCTCCATGGGCGATGCGGCCTTCACCGAGATGATGTAGTCACCAAAGCCATGCTTTTCAAAGAGATTCGTATATTCCAGAGCGCTGTCGACAAGAGCCTTACTCAAGCCCCCTTTTGCCTCCTTATATTTTTTGTGTAGCGAACCAGAATTTACCCCGATCCTGATCGGCACAGACATCTCTTTGGCCTTGTCCAAGATGGACTTAAGACCTTTTTCAGATCCGATATTGCCCGGGTTTATCCTTATCTTATCCGCACCGTTATCCATTGATAAGAGGGCCAATTTATAATCGAAGTGGATGTCGGCCACAAGTGGAATTGCGATCGAATCTTTTATCTGTCGGAGCGCCCTTGCCGATTCCTCATCGACTACGGCAACCCTAACGAGCTCACAGCCAGCAGTTTTAAGCCGCTCTATCTGCTCTATCATAGCCTTTACATCGGTGGTTCTCGTATTGGTCATGGACTGAACCGAGATTTTAGCATTACCGCCGATGAAAAGATCCCCGACTCTGATTTGCCTGCTTTCTCTCCGCTTGATCATTAAGTTCCCCTGCCAAAGATATTAAATATGTCAGAGAAGGTAACTAAGACGGTCAGAGACAGGAGAAGAACCATCCCTACCGCCTGCAGGGCCAGGATGGTTCTGGCCTTAAATGGCCGTCTCCTTGCCCCTTCCGCGCTCAAGAGAAGCAGCTTTCCTCCGTCTAGGGGAGGTATGGGAAGAAGATTTGCTACCCCAAGCCCCACGCTCATCTGCGCTAGTATCTCCAAATAAATGAGCAAGTTCTCCTTTGCGCCCCTCGAAAGCTCGCTCGTGAAGCCGACGGGACCTATGAATTTAACCTCCACACCTTTTGGAAGGGTCGATGTAAGATATTGAAATATGAACCCGATCATCGTTTTAGCATAATCAAAAACCGCCCCGGTCGCACTAATTAGCGCTTGGGCGGGCGGGAGTCTTCTTGTGGTAAGTCTCATCGTTACACCCAAAAAACCTACTCCTTCTTTCTCTCGAAGTCTCAACTCTTCGATATGGAACTCACCTGACCTGATGAACCCGATCCCTATCGTCTTGCCCGGATTTGCCCTGATTATTTCGACGGCCTGGCCCCAGTCTAAAATCTTTTCACCTGCAAGCTCTCTGATTTCATCCCCGGGTTTGAGACCTGCCGCTTCAGCTGCTGAACCCGGTGAGATGGCTTCAATCTGAGTGGAGACAACCGGTATGCCGCTGATGAAGATGATGCTAATCAAAATGATTCCAAATAGAAAATTTGTCAGAGATCCGCTCAAAAGGATCAAAAATCTCTTGAACCAGGGTTGCTCACCCATTATGGGAAGATCGGTTGTCTCCAGGGAGATATCTTCGGGTTTAAGGTCCTCTATTTTGACGTACCCACCAAAAGGGATGGCCGCCAAGGCATATATGGTGCCGCCGATTTTTTTAGAGATCACTTTGGGTCCGTAACCGATGACGAATTCGCAGACCTCTATTCTTAAGATTTTAGCCATAACGAAATGGCCCGTCTCATGGACCATGATTAAGAGGCCCAAGCCAAAGATGGCAAGTAAGACCCCGGAAAGATTGCCCTGCATTAACCAACAGCCCCCAAGCGTGAAATTTCGTCTTTAGCCCTTTTCCGAGCCCAATTATCGGCTTGGCACAAAGCCTCTAAATCCAGGTGATTCAAGGGCTTGTGCTCGGCAAGTACATTATATACTATTTTTGCTATATCGAGAAAAGCAATCTTTTTATTCAAAAAAGCGTCCACCGCTACCTCGTTAGCTCCGTTTAAAACGGCCGGAAAAGTCTTGCCGTCCATGCCCGCCCGCCTAGCATACTTCAAACAAGGAAATGTCTCTAGGTCTGGCTCTTCGAAGGTTAGGCTCTTGGATATTGTTGGGCTGAATTTTTCGACAGGGGTCTGGAAACGATTTGGATGGGTGAAGGCATATTGGATCGGTATTCTCATATCGGTTGGTCCCAGGTGGGCCTTGAGCGAGCCGTCTTTGAACTCGACCATGGAGTGAATTATGCTTTCGGGGTGCACGACGACGCCGATCCGATCGTAGGGGAGTTTAAAGAGATGATGAGCTTCTATCAACTCAAGCCCCTTGTTCATCATGGTTGCCGAATCTATCGAAATCTTGTTGCCCATATTCCACTTGGGGTGGGATAGGGCCATTTCCACCGTGACCTGTTGAAGCTCTGCCTCCTTCTTTCCTCTAAAAGGTCCACCGGAGGCGGTTATTATTACCCTCTCAACATCAGACATCTCTTCGCCAATCAAGCACTGGAATATCGCGCTATGTTCACTGTCTACGGGGATCAGTCTCTTTCTCTCCTTACCTATCAATTGATTGATGATATCACCGGCTATCACCATCGACTCTTTGTTGGCCAAAGCGACCACCCTTCCCGCCTTCAAAGCAGTAATCGTGGAATTTAGACCAGCCGAGCCAACAAGAGCATTTAGTAGAATATCTGAATCTAGGGAGGCTAGGATTGCCGGGGAGTCCGGGCCGGTGAGAAGATCTATCCCGCTCGGAATCGAATCCTTTATGGTAAGGGCTGAGGCCCGATCAGAGATCGCCACCACCTTGGGTTCAAATTCTAAGATCTGTTCCAGCAGAAGGTCGACGCTTCTGTGAGCGGAGAGACCGATAACCTTAAAATCTTCAGACTTCCTCCGAATTACATCTAAGGCCTGCCGGCCTATTGACCCAGTTGAGCCGAGTATGTTTATCTGTTTCATTTGGCCATCCAGCCACTTAAAGTGATCAGATAGAATACCGCTGGGGCTGCAAGGATCAAGCTGTCGAACCGGTCTAAGAAGCCGCCGTGACCGGGCAGAAGAGTTCCGCTATCTTTGACCTTCAGAAACCGCTTTAGCTTGGACTCGATGAGGTCGCCGGCCTGGGCCGAAACGGCCACCAAAAAGCCGATGGCCGCCCGTCTTAGCGGGCTGAGCGGAAGGGGCGTCAGGACAAGAAGAACCATGACGGCTGCGCCGAGCCCGCCGAGCATGCCTTCGAGTGTCTTGTTTGGACTAATCTTGGGCACCACCCTTATCGCGCCAAAGTTGCTCCCGATAAAATATGCAAATATATCAAAGGCCCAGGTGGCCAGGAGAACCGCCAAGGCAATGGTCGCGCTGCTTGCCCTAAGTAGGATCAAGTGACTTAAAAAGAATGAGACGTACGTGTTGATGAGGGCGGTATACATTATTTCAGGAGATCTTAAATTCCTGTAGATCATGAGCAGGATGATAAATGTAAGAACATGAGCATAAAGGATGGTCAAGAGACCCCGGTAACCATAGAAAATTGCTGCTAACGGATAGAGGGCGGCCGCGATCAGACCAGAATAACGGTGCCATTTTTTTATTCTTGAGCCATAGATTATCGCAATCTCGCCAACGCACAAGATTATCACCATCGAACAGAGCGCGGCAAATGGAAGTCTGCCCCAGAAGAGAAATATTAAAAGTATCGGGGCCCCCGATAAAGCCGTCAGAACCCTATCCTTGATTGCATACATCTTTTACTCCTAAATCTCCCCTATTCCTCCGAAGCGCCGCTCTCTCTTTTGAAATTCGACAATCGCCAAAACGAAGCCATCCCCTCTAAAATCCGGCCAAAGTTTCTTGGTCGTCCAAAATTCTGAATATGCAGCCTGCCAAATTAGAAAGTTGCTAATCCTCTCTTCGCCGCTTGTTCTTATGACCAGTTCGGGATCGGGAAGGTCCGGTAGATAGAGATTTTGAGCCAACGTCTCCTCGGATACATCTCCCGGCTTTAAAAGACCCCCGTCCACCTCTTCGGCAATCTTTTTAACAGCATCAATTATTTCGCTTCTACCGCCGTAATTTAAGGCAATTACTAAATTGAGTCCGCCGTTCTTTTCGGTGAGACTTTCAGCATCTTCGATGGCGGTCCTAACGTGGGAGGAGAGTATATCCAGCCGGCCTATTACATCCAGCTTGATATCGTTCTCATTTAAGCTAGGCGCTTCCGCCGTGATAACTTCGGCAAAGAGATCCATTAACGAGTCGACCTCATCTTTGGGTCGTTTCCAGTTTTCAGCCGAGAAGGCGTAGAGGGTGAGATGGCCTATCCCAAGGGTTTTAGCCGTCTCCACCACATCCCTTACGGCTTCGTAGCCGGCCCGATGCCCAGCCACCCGGGGCAGCCCCCTTTTCTTGGCCCAGCGACCATTGCCATCCATAATTACCGCAACATGTCTGGGTATTCGGTCTTTATCAAGACCCTTTAAAAAAAAATATTCCTTTTGATCATCTGAGCGCAGGGAATATTTTGGAGGTCGAAATTTATCTCTTATGTAGTTTAAGATGGCCAAAAAATCTCCAAAGCAGCGTTAAACTTCCATTATTTCTTCTTCTTTGTGTCTCAACATCTCATCTATCTCAGCTATGAATTTATCGGTTGATTTTTGGACTTCGGTCTGGAGCCGCCTCATCTCATCTTCGGAGATCTCGCCGGCCTTCTCCGATGATTTAAAGGCATCGTTCACGTCGCGCCTGATGTTCCTCACGGCGACCCTGGTCTCCTCGCTCATGGATTTAACCATTTTGACGAGTTCTTTTCTTCTCTCTTCGTTGAGAGGAGGGACCGGAACCCTGATAACATTCCCATCATTTGACGGGTTCAAGCCGAGACTCGATTTCATGATAGCCTTTTCGATCGGATCGATAATATTCTTGTCCCAGGGCTGAACGATAAGGAGCCTGGCTTCTGGAACGCTGACCGTGGCCAATTGGTTTACGGGGGTCTCTGTTCCATAATAATCGACTATAACCCGATCCAAAAGAGCCACCGAGGCTCGACCGGTCCTGACTGTGGTAAATTCCGATTTCAAAGCCGAAATGGCCTTTTTCATCCTCTCTTCAGTCTGCTTTATCAGCTCATTTACCATTATCTCCAACCCCCCTAACTATCGTTCCAACGTTGTTTTCGAACATGACCTTCTTTATATTTCCCGCCTCTTTGAGATTGAAGACTATTATCGGCAGCTCATTATCCATACAGAGCGAAATGGCTGTCGCATCCATAACTTTTAAACCCTTATTCAAGACATCGATATATCTGAGTTCGGAGAAGATCTTGGCATCTGGGTTCTTCTCTGGATCTGAGTCATAGACCCCTCCGACTTTTGTCGCCTTCAGGATCGCTTCGGCGCCGATCTCTAGAGCTCTCAAAGCTGCGGCTGTATCCGTGCTGAAGTAAGGATTGCCCGTCCCGGCCGCAAAAATTACGACTCGTCCCTTCTCCAGGTGACGTATCGCACGTCTCCTTATATAGGGCTCGGCTACCTCCTGCATCCAGATGGCCGTCTGAACCCTGGTCTTGGTCCCCTTCATTTCTAATGCGTCTTGAAGAGCTAAGGAGTTCATAACCGTCGCCATCATCCCGATGATATCGGCGGTCGCCCTGTCCATGCCTTGGGCACTTGCAGCGACTCCTCTAAAAATATTTCCTCCCCCAACCACTACCGCAATCTCTATTCCAAGCTCGTGAACCTCTTTGATCTGATCGGCAATCGATAGTATTATTTCGGGATCGATGCCATAGCCAAGCTTATTGGTTAGGGCCTCTCCGCTTATCTTAAGAAGAACTCGTTTAAAAAGGGGGCGCTTCAAGTTAGGTCTCGCTTTCATCCATGTTCTATGGCCCGCCGCTTAAGCGGCGGGCCATATTCGTTAATTGCTCTATTGTTCTTTAAAGGTCCTCACCGAGAGCGAATCTTACGAACCTTCTTATCACAATATTCTCACCGATCTTAGCCACCATCTCGGAGAGGTATTCGGCGATATTGATATCGGGATTTTTTACGAAGGGTTGCTCCATCAAGCAGTTTGCCTCAAAGAACTTGTCCATTTTACCCTCGATTATCCTATCCACTATCTTCTCGGGCTTGCCTTCGGCAAGTGCTTGCTCTTTGAAGATGGCCCCTTCCCTCTCGATGACTTCCTTTGGAACCTGATCGCGGCTGACCCAGAGGGGAGCGGCTGCTGCGATATGCATCGCAACGTCGTGTGAGAAGTTTTGAAAATCCTCGTTTCTGGCAACGAAATCGGTCTCGCAGTTCACCTCGACCATGACTCCGAGCCTGCTGCCAGGATGGATATAAGACTTTATCATCCCCTCGTTGGCCGCCCTGGATGACTTCTTGCTGAGGACACTCGCTCCCTTTTTGCGCAGGTAATCTAGGGCTTTTTCCGTATCACCACCGGTTGCGCCGAGCGCCTCTTTGCAGTCCATCATTCCGGCTCCGGTCATCTCTCTAAGCTGCTTTACTTGAGCAGCACTAACTGTCATAAAGATCCTCCATTCGTACAATGTGACTCAAATAGTCTTTCGCTAAACCGAAACCAGATCCTCTTCGGCCTTGTCGGGCGCTCTGCGCCCCATCCCTTCGAGAGCGGCGTCCGCCATCACCCTGCTCAAAAGGGCAACCGCCCGGATGGCATCGTCATTGGCTGGAATCGGATAATCTACCTCATCGGGATCGGCGTTGGTGTCGATAACGCCGATTATCGGTATCTCAAGCCTTCTCGCCTCCTTGATGGCGATATGCTCTCTCTTGGTATCGATGACAAAGATGGCATTGGGAACACCTCTCATGTCGCGTATGCCGTCGAGATTGCGAAAAAGGGTCTCCATCTCTGCAGTCAATTTCATGGCCTCCTTTTTGGGAAGCTTCTCCATCTGACCATTCTCCTTCATGGCTTCCAACTCTTTGAGCCTTGTGACCCTCTGATTGATGGTGGAGAAGTTGGTAAGCATGCCGCCAAGCCAACGATAATTGACATAGGGCATCTTGGCCCTTTCAGCCTCCTGCTTTACCGATTCCTGCGCCTGCTTCTTGGTTCCGACAAATAGGATATTGCCACCGTCAGCTACAGTATCCTTAGCGAATTTGTAAGCCTGTTCGATGAGGGTCAATGTCTTCTGCAGATCGATGATGTAGATTTCGTTCCTCTCGGTGAAGATATATGGCTTCATCTTCGGGTTCCATCTTCTAGCCTGGTGACCGAAGTGCACCCCTGCCTCAAGCAGATTCTTCATTGAGACTATAGCCATAATTTCACCTCCTCTCCAATAAGGTTTCTCCTCCGCCGGTTTCTACCTCTCCTAAACCCCAAAAAGGGGACCTTAAGGATGAATCCACCAGCGTGTGTTCTAAAGCGTGAACAGTTTAACATAAGAGTCTTTTTTAGACAACAAGCTCATAAAAGCAGGTATCGCTACCAAAAACTGCTCATTTCTTCCTTGACAAATAGAACACATGTTCGTAATATCACAGAAAGAAAGGGGTAAGATTTGAGACTTAGCTACTCTTCCATCTCGACCTATAAAAAATGTCCGCTATCGTACAAATTCGCCTATATCGATAGGTTGCCACGAAAAAAGAGCGCCGCCTTGAGCTTTGGAGGTTCCATACATCGGGCCCTCTATTTCTTCTTTTCCAGCCCCACCCTGAAACCACCTAGCTTGGATGAGCTCCTTGAAAACCTGAGCGCCAACTGGATAAGCGATGGTTACGCAAGCGAATCGGAGGAGGAGTCCTACAAGGAGCTAGCCAAAAAAACCGTCAGCCGCTTCTACGAAAAGAATGCCACAAACTTTATCCCTCCCCTCGCCCTGGAACATAAATTTCAAATCGAGATCGACGGCGAAGGGAGCCCCCACGAAAAGTACTTTCTGACCGGCGTGATCGATAGGGTGCAGAAGGGGCCCGACGGCGAGATCGAGGTGATCGATTACAAGACTAGCAAAAGGCTTCCCCCATTAGCTCAGGTTGAAAATGATCTTCAGCTCTCGATCTATCACTATGCCGTCAAGGAGATTTGGGGTGTCGAGCCAAAGAGACTAACCCTCTGTTTCGTATTGCCCGAGATGGAGATGACCACCTCAAGAGGCGATGATGACATCAGACTTCTAAAAGAGGAGATCCTGAAGACGGCCTCCTTGATTGATGAGAAAAATTTTGAGCCCGTCGAGAACCCCCTCTGTCACTGGTGCGATTTTCAAGAGCACTGCCCCCTATTTAAACACAAGTTTCAAACCGTGACCGACGATTCTAAGATCGAGGATAAGGTAGAGGAGTATGTGAGGCTGAGGGAAGAGATTTACGTTAAAAAAGTCCAGATCGACGCCTTAAGGGAGGACATTCTTGGCTACTTGCTCGAAAATGATCTTAAGCGCGTCTTCTCCAAATCACACGCTCTCACCTTGAGCGAATATCAAGATTATGAATATGACCTTGGATCCGTAAGAAAAGTCTTAGAGCCCCTTGGCCTCTTGGATGAGGCCGTTGAGGTCAGAAAAAACCTCTTGAGCGAATTAATTGCCAGCGGAAGGCTGAGCAAAGAGCAGATAAAAGATATCGAAGCAGCCAAAGTAATCAAAAGGATGACAAGAAGACTTTCTTCAAAGAAGTTGGAAGATTAAGAAATCTCTCGGTCTTGCCTAAGCTTTGAGAGAGCTTCGTTTAGATCATCTGGCAGATCATCCTGAATCATCATCCTTTCTCCTGTAACGGGGTGATGGAACTCGAGCTTTGAGGCGTGAAGAAACTGCCTTTTTAGTCCAAAATTCCTCTCGTTGGACCCCACTCCGTACTCCATATCACCTACGATCGGGTGACCTATGTATCTCATGTGAACCCTTATCTGATGGGTCCGTCCGGTCTCAAGGGTCACCAACAGCAAGGTGTGACCCTTGAGCCTCTCGATGACCTCAAAATTGGTTACAGCCTCTTTCGAATGGGTTCCGGTTACAGACATCCTCTTGCGGCTCTGAACGCTTCGGCCTATCGGGGCGTCTATCTTGCCTGCTGCCGTTTCGATTTCGCCGTGAACCAGGGCGACGTAAGACCGCTTTATCCGTCTCTCCTTAAGTGCTTTTACGAGCTCTGTGTGGGTCAAATCATCCTTCGCGATGATCATCAAGCCCGAGGTATCCTTATCCAAACGATGAACTATACCGGGACGCAGGGGCCTGCCGATATCCGAGAGTTTTTTGTTCTGGTACATCAATGCGTTTATGAGGGTGTCCTCCTCCTTTGGGCCGGTTGGATGAACGACGAGACCGGCTTGTTTGGAGATGACCATAAGATGATCATCCTCGTATTTAACATTGAGTTCGATCTCTGTGGGAACTGGCTCATCTTCGCGGGCCTTCTCCAATAAGACTGATACCACGTCGCCCAGTTTGAGCTTGCTATTCTTCTGGGCAATTTTATCGTTTATCGTGACAAGACCGTCATTGATGAGCCTTTGAGCGTGAGATCTTGACATTACTCGCTCATCTCTGGAGAGGAGCGCATCGACCCTCTCGCCCACATCCTCTTGCTTGACAACGAAGCTGACCCGCTCGCTACTTGCCACTCTTCTTGCCCTCTTTTAATGCGCGCTGGCCCATTAAGAGAAAGTTCAAAGAGATGAGGAATAAGACCAGACTAATGAGTTGGGCGCCGGTCAGTCCCAAAAAGACGACCTTTGAGACGCGAAAGAATTCGACCAAGAATCGGCCGATTGAATAGAGCAGGACAAACAGAGAGAAGCGGCTTCCGGTGGGTAGCTCGGTCTTGAAAAAGAAGAAAAGGTAGATGAATATGGCAAGGTTATAAGCAAGATCATAGAGTTGGGTCGGGTGTCTGAAATCTAACAGCCTTGGCAGAATCGAGGCGAAAGCGGGGCTGAGAAGCTTTCCGTAGCAGCAACCATTAAAGAAACAGCCAATCCTGCCTATCGCACCGCCAAGGGCAAGTGAAGGAGCCAGGGCGTCTGCAACTTTGAGGATTGGAAGACCCCTCCTTTTAAGAAACCAGTAGACAGCAAATGACCCTCCGGCCAAGCCGCCATAGAAGATGAGACCCTCCTGGATCGATAGAAGCCGCAGCGGGCTTGCCAGATAAAACCCAGGGTGAGTTGCGATGTATAGAAGCCTTGCCCCCAATATGCCGCCTATGGCGGCATAAATGATAAGATCGTAAGTTAGGCTGGGGTCTAGGCCCCTCTCTTTCAAATCGTGCGCAATTAGAAAGAACGAGATGAGAAAGGCTAGGGCGAGAAAAAATCCATATGAATATACTGATATCGGACCGAGTTGAATCAGAATCGGTCTCATGTTAAGCATCCCCTCTTTTTGGGCTAAAGTTGGGCTCTTTAGATAAAATCATGATGAGAAGCATGGCGACGCCGATTGAAATGGCTGCGTCGCCTAGGTTGAAAACGGGCCAGAAACGAAAGTCCAAAAAATCTGTCACCCTACCTGACGCAAGCCTTTCGACAAGATTGCCCAAGGCCCCCCCAATCAAAAGGCCGATGGCGATTCTTTGAAACCTGCTAAGAAGCCTGCTCGTATGATTGTAGAAGATTAAAAGAGATATTGCGATAAGAGATATTGCGATAAGGACATCACTTCTTCCGGCAAAAATCCCGAAGGCAGCACCACTATTTTGGATATGAGTCAGATGAAATACTTTATCTATAACCGGAACGCTAACTCCTTCTTGCAGGCACCTCTTGACCGCAAACTTTGCCGCCTGATCGATGGCGAAAATTGGTAGAGCGACCAAATAGACCAGATAGGTTCCGGTTGGATGGTTGAAAACTTTCTTTACCAGTTCTTCTCTTCTTTCTTCTTGCAATCCAAGCAGAGGTCGACGTAGGGGAGAGCTTTGAGCCTAGCAGGATCTATCTCATTGCCACAGACTACGCATTTTCCGTAGACCCCCTTGCCCAGGCGGATCAAAGACTCTTCGACCCTGGACAAGAGGTCCCTTATGTTTCTCTCCAACGAGAGATCCTTCTCCCTCTCGAACGTCGCTGTGCCACAGTCAGCAAAGTTATCTTCATACGAGTTCTCGCCGGTCATTTCCGACTGTGTCTGCTTCATGTTATCTTCCTCGATCACCTTAAGATCGGCCTCAAGACGGACCTTCTCTTCTTTGAGCCTCTCCTTCAAAACCTCAAGTCTTTTCTCGTCCACTTCAGGCCTCCCTTGTTTTTTTCTAGCTAACTGATAGCATCCAAACAACGCGAGCATATGCCAAGATGGTTTTGATCCTCGCCGACGTTCTTTCTGAAATTCCAGCACCTCTCACACTTCTGACCAAATGCCTTAGTCACCAATATATAGGCGCCGGAGGTCTCTTCGCTTAGTTTGGCTTCGCTTGGAATATCGTCAGTGCTTGAGTGAATCTTTACAGATGATACTATGAAAATCATTGCAAGGATATCTTCGTAGGCGATAAGGAAATCCTTCATATTTGGATTTACGTAGAGGCTCACCTCGGCCTCTAGAGAGTTTCCTATCAGCTTGGCCGTCCTTGCAGCCTCAAGACTGCGAAGGACGTCGCTCCTTAGTTTCAAGAGCTTTTCGAATCTCTCCTCGATCCCTTTGTCTACGAGATCATCTTGGCACGAGGGCCAATCGGTAAGTTGCGGGCTTATCGAGTCCTTGAATGATTCGGGTAAACATGCCCAGGCATCCTCGGCTGTGAAGGATAGGATGGGCGCAAGCAGTTCTATCAGGGTCATTAGGATCTTGTATAGAGCCGTCTGGGATGAACGACGCGCCATCGAGCCGGCCTTATAAGTGTAGAGACCGTCCTTTAAGACGTCTAGATAGAAAGAACTCAACTCCAGTACGCAGAAATTATAGATGGAGTGGAAGACGAGATGGAACTTAAACTCGTCATAGGCCTGAGTTACCGTATTTATCAACCCCTGAAGTCGGCTTAGGGCCCATCTATCAATTTCGCTTAAATCATTCCTCTCCAAAAAGTCGATCTTTGGGTTGAAGTCATAGAGATTTCCCATCAAGAACCTTAAGGTATTTCTGATGCGCCTGTATGCCTCCGAGATCCTGTCCAATATCTCGCTCGATATGGCGATATCCGAGCCATAATCGGCGGAGCTTACCCAGAGGCGCAAGATGTCCGCCCCAGACTCCCTGGTCACTTCCAGCGGGTCTACGACGTTGCCAAGAGACTTGGACATCTTGCGCCCCTGTCCGTCAACCAGAAAACCGTGAGTTAAGACCGTCTTAAAGGGTGCCCTATCGAAAGCTCCAAGCGATGTTAAAAGAGATGACTGAAACCAACCTCTGTGTTGATCGCTTCCCTCCAAATAAAGCTCTGCGGGCCAACTTAAGTCATCTCGCTTCTTAAGGACTGCCACGTGACTTACGCCAGACTCAAACCAGACGTCTAAGATATCTTCTTCTTTTTTGAATTCAGATTTGCCGCATTTTGGACATATGGTACCCTTGGGCAAGATCTCGCTTTCCGGCCGCTCAAACCAGGAATCTGCGCCCTCTCGCTCAAAGAGATCCTTGACAGCTCCAATGGTCTCCTTGGTTATAAGTTCTTCATTGCATTCTTGGCAGAAGAAGGCTGGTATCGGTACCCCCCACGACCGCTGACGTGATATACACCAATCGGGCCTCTCCTCAATCATCGAGAGGATCCTCTTCTTGCTCCAAGCGGGCACCCAATCGACCAGCTCAATCTCTTTTAGGGCTTTTTGCCTGAGGTTTGCATCATCCATTGAAACAAACCACTGTTCGGTGGCCCTGAAGATAACAGGTTTCTTGCACCGCCAACAATGGGGATATGAATGAGTTATCGAGCTCGATGAGAGGAGCAGCCCCTTCTCTTCCAAGTCGGAAATTATTTCGCCATTCGCTTCCTTGATATGTTTTCCGGAGTACTTGCCCCCCTCCTTTGTGAAGAAACCGTCATCATCGACCGGCATAACTATATCAAGCTGATTATTGAGACCGATCAGGTAATCGTCTTGACCATGACCCGGAGCGATATGGACGCAGCCGCTACCGGTATCCAAGCTGACGAAATCGGCAAGGACTACTCTGGAATGCCTTGACATAAACGGGTGATTGAAGCTCGCGCTCAAGAGATCCCTGCCGCTGAAGGTAGCGACAATTTCATGATCATTTTCATCAAGAACCGACTCGATTAGTTCCTTGGCCATTATCAAGATTTCGCCGCCCAATTTGGCGGCTACATATAGCGATTTAGGATGAACGGCGATGGCCATGTTGGCCGGAAGAGTCCAAGGGGTGGTCGTCCATATGACGATATAAGCAGGAAGACCCCCACGATTAAGTTTTTCAAATTCGCCCTCCATGGGAAACTTCACAAAGATGGAGGTGGAGACTTCGTCAGAGTACTCTATCTCGGCCTCTGCGAGTGCGGTCTTGCAATTATAACACCAGTGAATCGGCTTTCTGCCCTTATAAATATGACCCCGCTCATAGAGCTCTCCAAATACCTCTATGTTGGTCGCTTCGTATTTCTTGTCCAAGGTGAGATAGGGATGGTCGAAATCGCCCCTGACGCCCAGCCTCTTAAATTGATCGGCCTGTTTTTGGACGAAATCCATGGCGTAATCTCTGCATAGCCTTCTCAAAGTAAGCTTGTCGATTGTCGATTTCTTTTCACCAAGAGATTTTTCCACGTTGTGTTCGATCGGTTGGCCATGGCAATCCCAACCTGGAACATAGGGACTGCTGAAGCCATTCATGCTCTTGTATTTTACTATTATGTCTTTTAAGACCTTGTTTAAGGTATGACCCAGATGAATGTTGCCATTGGCATATGGCGGGCCGTCATGAAGTATGTACTCCTTAGCCCCGGCCCTCTTCTCGGCCACCAGGCGATAGATGTCGATCTCATCCCAGAATTTCATAATCTCCGGTTCTCTGGTTGCCAGATTGGCCTTCATTGAGAATTCGGTTTTGGGAAGATTTAAAGTATTCTTATAATCCATCAAGAACTCCGTTCGAAAGCGATTGGTTGTAAAAAAATGCCTTTTTAACTTAGGTTTTACAAAAATTATCACAGCTTAAATCGAAAGTCAAACGACCGAAAAGGGATTTAAGAAAGGATGCCGTCCTCACCGACCCTAGCCAGAAATAGCTCTTTCAGCTCCGCAAGACTAAGTCCAAATAGGGCGACTTTTTTGCTTTTGGAGCTGCACCCCGATTCGATCAAGACGCTAGACTTTGGGATCTTAAGCATTTTGGAGAGGGTGGCTATCAGCTCTTGGTTGGCCTTGTCATCAACAGCGGGGGATATTAGCTTTGCGCGAAGCTCTCCCTCATCGGTCAGAGAGAACGATCTTTTAGCCGAAGAGGGTCTTACAAGCACCTTGAGGAGCAAGGAATCTTCTCGCTCGGTAACCTTTAGCCCCTTGAATTTTTTGATATCCATGATGGTTTAGGAATCTTTGAGGAAGTCTATTCTTGGTCCATCAGCCAGGAAGTTGGGGAGGATCTCCCCATTTTGAGAAGGGGGGGGGGTTGCGTTCTTGTCGGTCGCATTCGACCCTGCTCCTTCATCCTCCTCGTGGGTTGGTGAAGCATTTGAGGGCGAAATTATGTTTAAGGCTTCCATCTTGGACTCCTCTACCCTAACCGCCTCGTCCAGCTTGATCAGAAAGCCATCGATGAATGATTGGAACTTGGTCTTGAAATCATTCTTTATCTCTAGCATATCGGCCATCGATTTTGCGATCTTGTTTCGTTCCTCTTCGGCCCGGGAGATTACTATTTTTGCCCTCATCTCCGTGTCCTTGGCCATGAGCTCGGCCTCTCTCTTCACTTTGATTTGGACGTCTTCGGCCGTCTTTTGAGCATTTAAGAGCGTCTCCTGAATGGTGTTCTCCATCCTCTCGTAGGACTTTATCTTGTCCTGAAGCTCGATGAGCCTGGTCTTGAGTTCGTCCCTCTCCTCAATCATCCGCTCAATAGCAAGAGCCACCTCATCCAAGAAGACATCTACCTCTTCTTCGTTATAGCCTCGCATCGAGCGTTTGAATTCTTTTTGATGGATGTCTTTAGGATCCAATCTTAAACCCTTTCAGTCGACCAAATAACACTCTTTAGATACTAAGTCTGATGAGGATGGCAAATACTAGTTGCTGAAGGAATGATAACAAAAAAATCGCGATTATTGGAGAGATATCTAAGCCGACCGAACCCATCGTTATGAGCGGAATCCTCTTCCTGAGAAAGGATAAGAGCGGCTCTGTCAGATCATAGACGAACTGATAGATCTTTCTAATGGGGCCTTCTGAAGGACTGGGCACCCACGACATCAAGATCCTTATTATTAAAAGCCAATAATAAGCACGGAATGCTATCTCGATAAAATTGAATATCGGTTGTCTGTAAAAGGTCATCACACCTCCGTCTGCCCGAGCTCTTTGGCCCTTTCGAATGCCGCCTTAACGGCCGAATCAACCATGCCTTTAAAGCCATTTGCTTCGAAAGATTTTAGGGCCGCTTCGGTGGTTCCACTTGGAGAGGCGACCATCTTGATCAACTCTTCCAGACTCATGTTCGTCTCCTTGGCCATCTTTGCGGAGCCAAGCATGGTTTGAAGGATGAGCTTCTTTGCCATCGCCAAATCTATCCCAAGATCGACGCCTGTCTCTATCAAATGTTTGGCAAACAAATAAAAATAGGCGGGGCCGGAACCGCTAAGGGCGGTTATCAAATCCTGGAGCTCTTCGCCAACCGTGACAATCTCACCAACCCCAAGAAGTATCCGTTCGATCGTCTCTTTAGCCTCTCTGGCCATCTCCTTGTCGAAGGTGATGGCCGAAATTCCGGCCCCAAGTAGAGCCGGATTGTTGGGCATGACCCTGACCACCTTGGAGCCATCGGTTAGAAGGGATTTTATCGTAGTCGTCTTTAGCCCCGCAACTATCGAAAGGAGGACTTTGTCAGCGGTCAACTCGTGCGATACCTCGGAAAGCACCCCTTTGGCATCTTGCGGCTTGACAGCCAAGATAACGATATCGACAACCCTTGCCGCCTCTTTGGCGCTCCTGATGGGTCTTGCGCCATAAGCCTCATGAAGCTCTTTAAGCCTCTCCTCTTTGATGTCGAAGATATGAATATCCTCAGCCTGCAGAGTATTTGACTCTATTATCCCCTTCAAAAGGGCTTCGCACATCCTGCCGGCGCCGATGAAAGAAACGACCATAAGACCTCTCAGATAAGACCGTTCGATTGATTATAGAGACCCTTTTCGCGGAGCCTGCGATGTTCCTCGGCCGAGACCTGAACGTTTGCCGGAGTAATCAGAAAAACGCGATCGGCCACTTTCTGTATGCCGCCATCAAGTCCGTAGGTCAAGCCGCTTGCGAAATCGATAAGCCTCTTTGATGTCTCTTGATCTAAAAACTGCAAATTGATTATTACAGGAATGCTGGCCTTAAACCTGTCTGAGATGTTCTGAGCATCGTTGAATGACTTTGGCTCCACGATATGAACCCTAGGCTGGGGCGGGCCTATCGTCCTAAGTGGAGGTGGCTCTTGAGCTCTTATTGGCTCGCTTGGCTGATAATCGGGCATGCTTCTTTCGACCCTCTTTACCGACCTAGATAGATAGGGGTCTTCGTAAGAATACTCCTCGTCTAAGCCCATGTCATCAAACTCATCATATTCATCATCTTCAACTAGCCCGAAGTAGGCCATCGTCCTTCTGAAGATCCCGCTCATTTGGCCATGCACCCCCTAGCGCCAAAAATTCCTGTTCCTATTCTAACCATATTTGCCCCTTCTTCAATAGCTATCTTATAATCCTGACTCATGCCCATCGATAAGATAGTCATCTCCTCTTTTAGGACTTTAAGATCGTTGATTTCGTCCATAAGCGATCTCAGCCTTCTAAAAAAATCCCTATTCAACTCGGGATCTGATTGAAGCGGAGGGACGGTCATCAAGCCCTTTATCCTTATGTTTTTGAGTTCACTTAAATTTTTCAAGAAATCTTTTGCCACATCTGGATCGAAACCGAATTTGCTCTTCTCTTTTGATACGTTTATCTCTAAAAGAACATCTTGAACTTTTCCGACCCTTTTGGCCTCACTGTCTATCGCCTCGGCTAGCCTGAGTGAATCGACCGAATGAATCATATCTGCAATCCCTATTATTTTCTTAACTTTATTCCTTTGCAAGTGTCCGATAAAGTGCCACCTGGCCTTCGGGCCAATCTTTCCAAATTTTTCAACCATTTCCTCCGCCCGATTTTCTCCGATATCGATGACCCCGGCCGATATGGCTTCCATCACCTCATTGCTCGAGACGGCCTTCGCAGCCGCCACGATGGTGAGCTCTTTTGTGGGTAGATTCGAATGGCTTAGAGCCTCTTTAGCTTGTCTCTTTATTTCGGATACGTTCTTGGCTATTTCTCTCATCCTACGTAAGGACCGCTATCGCGGCCATGCGGCCGGTTTTGCCTCCCTCCCTGCGATACGAAAAACACCTCAAATCGCTTACTGTACACGTTCGAGCGGAATAGACATTTTCAGGGCCAATACCGGCCATAAGAAGTTGTAGGATATTTATATATTCCAGATCCAAATGTCTCCTACCCCCTTGATGATCGGGATCTAAAGAGAATTTTGTAACGAACTCATCATGAAGCTCTTTTGAAACCTCATAACAGGACCCCGAGATGGCCGGACCGAAGAAAGCCAAAATCTTGGCTGGCGCAAGCCCGAAGGAGGAGACCATCTCACCGCAAGCCCTCTTAGTTATCTCCGATAGGCTTCCCTTCCAGCCAGCGTGAACGACTGATATGACTCGCCTCTTCGGCTCAACCAATATTATCGGCACACAATCGGCTGTAAGGACAATTATCGGAAGGTCTTTGCTCCCGGTCACCAGAGCATCTGTGGCAGCGACCGTTTGGCCACATTCATCCATTATGATATCGTCGCCAAGACAGGGGAGAGATCGAACCTCGCTTCCATGAACCTGTTCGCAAAAAGTCATCTTGGATGGATTGAGGGAGAATACGTCGGCGACTTTCATTCTGTTTCTTATGACATCCTTTAAGTCGTCGCCGACATGGCTTGCCAGATTCAAGGAGTCAAAAGGGATCTTGCTAAAACCTCCGGCCCTTAAGGTAAAGAGGACTCTTATCGAGTGGTCTTTCATCAGTTTGGGTGAAACGAAATACTCAATGCCTTGACTTAAGCAGAGCTTGAGACCATATTTTCCCATCTCATTAATATACCGTCTCTCTCATTCGTTCTTCTTCAAAAAATTGGGAATGTCTAGATCGTCAGACATGTCGATGCCGGTCGGTTCAAAGGTTGGTGGCGCCTCGGTCTCCATAGTGAACTCCATCTTCTCTTGATGACGCTTGCGATCGAATCCCGTCGCAATGACCGTGACCCTGACGCTATCCTCTAGGCTGTCGTCTATTATGGCCCCGAAGATTATGGTCGAATCGGGATGAGCCGCTGAGGTGATGACCTCCGCAGCCTCGTTCACCTCAAACAACCCAAGATCTCGTCCGCCGGAGATGTTGAGGAGGACGCCGCGTGCACCCTCGATAGAGACGTCGAGAAGCGGGCTTGACATCGCCGCCTTTGCGGCTTCCGCCGCCCGATTTTCTCCGGATGCTTCACCGATACCCATGAGGGACGATCCGGCCCCGGCCATGATTGTTCTGACGTCAGCAAAATCGAGATTGATTAGGCCGGGCATGGTTATGAGATCCGTAATTCCCTGAACGCCTTGGCGCAGAACATCATCGGCCACCCTGAAGGCATCCAATATCGAGGTCTTTCTCTCGACCACCTGAAGGAGCTTATCGTTGGGGATAACTATCAAAGTATCGACCTTATCCCTTATCTTATCTATGCCCTCATTCGCTTGCAGGGCCCTTCTTCTGCCCTCAAAGCCAAAAGGTCTGGTTACTATGGCAACCGTTAGCGCCCCCATCTCTTTTGCTATCTCAGCGATGGTCGGGGCCGCTCCAGTGCCGGTACCGCCACCTTTGCCCGCCGTGATGAAGACCATATCGGCCCCATCCAGGGCCTCTTTGATCGCTTCACGGCTCTCCTCGGCCGCCTGATAGCCGATCTCGGGATCGGCCCCAGCCCCAAGTCCCCTGGTAAGCTTCTCGCCTATATGGACCTTGTAATCGGCATCCGACATCAATAAGGCTTGGGAATCGGTATTTATGGCTATGAATTCAACGCCTTTTATGCCGGCCTCTATCATCCTGTTGACAGCATTTGTCCCGCCGCCACCGACGCCAACTACCTTTATGAGAGCCAGGTAATTTTTACCCGTGTTTATAGGCATAAATCTTCCCCCTAAGATGCCTTTAACTTTAAGGCTTCATCTCTACTTGAGTCTCTGCCGTTGAAACTAATCAAAAAACTATATTAACTATAAATTAATATCAATCAATTTTGAAGGACTTACTTAAAAGGACTCCTCCAGGTATTTAACCGCCGGATTGGATGGCACCCGAACGTCTATGTAACATACCGGTTTACCGCTATCCATTATCTCCTTGATTACAGAATTCTTTATCTCAGTCTTTTCGGCTTTACCGTATCTCACATCGATCTGATTCGTCTGGCCAGTCTTATCTAATGCCTGGATAGTGATTTCAAGATCATTCACAGTGGGTGCGCTAAGAGAGGTCACTGAGGATTTAAGCTCCTTATCAAGACTCTTTAGGCAGAGCATCGCATTTTTCAGCTCTTCCTTTTCGATCTTTTCGCCGAGTTTTATTTGGCTAAGATCGATGTCGAAGATGAAGGGAAGAGCTTGATCATCAACGGTCTCTTTTATCTCCAGAGCCACAAGTTCGTCGTCTATGAACAGATAGTCCGGATCGAAGGGGATGACGGCAACAGCCTCTCTTTGGGTAACTACTATCCTAACGGTACTTGGAAAATCTCTATCTATCTTGACCTCTTTGACCCATGATACTTTGGCTAGATTCGATTTTATCTCATCGATATCCAGTTTCATCAAGGTATCGCTCTCTGTAATTCCGCTAAGCTTGACTATCTCTTCCCTTGAAACCTTCTCGCTCCCTTCTACCACGACTTTTTTGACGATAAAGTACGGGGAGTTATATATCCAGGAACCGATAATTACAACCACCGCCGCTGCCGCAATCAGTATAAGAAGGGCCATCCGCCTGCGCCTTCTTATCATCTTTATCTTGGCATCCCTCATCATTGCCCTATCTCTAACCGATTTCTTTTCAGCCATTCTCAAAGTCCCCCAACAAAATAATCTCCGTCTCAAGCAGGACGCCCTTCTCTCTGTAGACCTGACTCTTTATCAGGTCGATAAGAGCGCACACGTCGCTCGCCTTAGCATTTCCTAAATTTACAATAAAATTGGCGTGTTTGATAGATACCGCTGCATCACCGATCCTTGTTCCCTTGAGCCCTACCTCATCGATGAGTCGCCCGGCAGAAACGCCCGATGTGTTCTTGAAGACGCTTCCGGCGCTCGGATATTCGAAGGGCTGAGTCTCCTTCCTCTTTTTGAAGTATCTCTCCATAAGAAGTCTTATGCGGCCCCGATCTCCAGACTCGAGTTTCAATAGAACCTCAAGAACTATGCCAATCTTGGGCAGAAGACTGGAGCGATAGGAGAATCCAAGATCGCAGCCGTTCATGACCTTCAATTCACAATCGGGAGTGTAAATGGTCGCGTTAGCAACGACATCGGACATCGAACCATCATGCGCCCCAGCGTTCATGACAAGAGCCCCTCCCAGGCTTCCTGGTATCCCGACGGCAAAAGCGAAGTTGCTTAAGGAGTTCTTCCAGGCCAGTTGGGCTATAGTGGCAAGCGTATTTGCCGCACCCGCTTGGATATAGTTGCCATCGACAGTCAACCTTTTGAAATCTCTGCCGAGTTCAATAACGATTCCCTTATAACCTGCGTCTGAAATCAAAAGATTGGAACCTCTGCCAAGGACAAAATGGGGCAACTCATGCTCTTTGGCTATGCTGATAATTGACCGTAAATCTGTCAGAGAGTTTGCGATCGCGTAGATGGAGGCGGGGCCGCCCGTCTTGAAGGTAAGGCGCTTGGCCATGGAAACGTTTTTAAAGACCAGGCCCTCAAGAGCCCGTCTAAGTTGATTGTAGGCTTTATCTGTCCGCTGGTCTTTTCCCAGTCTGAATTCAAAAAGAGACTTGTTCAACTCGTGCTTCCAATCATATCTTCTCCAACCGTATGGATATCGCCGGCGCCCATGGTTATCACCAGATCTCCGTCGGCCAGGATACCTCCTAGAAACTCTTTTACCTCGCCTTTAGTCGGCAAATAGATTACGCTACAACTTGGATCTTTCTCCCTTATGGCATCCACTATAAGCTTGCCGGTCACCCCGGGCTCAGGCGCCTCTCCGGCTCCGTATACATCGGTTATTATTATTTTATCAGCATGACCAAATGCCTCGCCAAAGAGACTGCACAGTGATTTTGTCCGGGAATATCTGTGAGGCTGAAAGATGCAAAGAATCCTCTTCCAATCGCCGCCTCTAGCGGCTTTGAGAGTCGCCGTGATCTCGGTCGGGTGATGGGCGTAGTCGTCAATGAAGGTGGCCCCATTCATTGCGCCCAAACGTTGAAACCTTCTCTTGACCCCAGAGAAGCTCGAAAGCCCACGGGAAATATCTTTGCCTGACACGCCAGAGAGCCGGGCAACGGCCGTCGCCGCAAGTGAGTTTAGAATATTGTGAACTCCAGGCACGTTAAGCTCAATTTCAAGTACATCCCCGTTATGTTCTAATTTAAATCTGCTCCCAAATGAACTTAAATCTATCTCGGTTGCCCGAAAATCGCATCCCTCGCTCAAACCATAGCTTTGAATGTTCAGTCTTTTGGAACCAGCCTTAAGGTTTTCAATGAGCTCCTTGCTTGCCGAATGATCCTTGAAGATAACCAGGTCTCCACCTTCGGAGATCAAGGAGGCAAAGTCCAAAAACGTCTCCTTTATCTCACTCAAAGAGGCGTAATGATCGAGATGATCCTCTTCGATGTTAGTGATCACTCCAATGTTTGGTCGTAAAAAGAGGAAAGAGGCGTCACTTTCGTCAGCTTCGGTGATGAAGTGTGGCCCGTCTCCAGACTTTGCATTGCTCCCGATATCATTCAATTCGCCGCCTATCAGGAAGGTCGGGTCGAGTCGGGCGCTTTCGAATATCATCGAGATCATCGAGGTGGTTGTGGTCTTGCCATGAGTTCCGGAGACTGCGATATTGATCATGCCCTCTGAAAGCTTTGCGATCATTTCTGCACGCTTAAGGATGGTCAGACCGGTTTCTGCGGCCCTTATGAGCTCGACGTTCTTCTCCTTAATGGCCGATGATATGACAACGGTATCGGCGCCGTCGATGTTTTCGGATGCGTGACCGATCTTTATGTCAGCCCCAAGACCCTTAAGGACGGCGATGTTGGATGAATCTTTTATGTCGGAGCCTGAAACGGCGAAGCCTCTGGCGAGGAGAACCTTGGCTATCCCGCTCATGCCGGCGCCGCCTATCCCTATGAAATGGACCTTTTTAAAAGAGGCATCTTTTGACATAAGACCTATCTCACCTTTGAGTTGGAGCCGCCAAACTCGAGCATTAGATCGGCTATCTTTTTGTCGGCATCCGAAATCGCCAAAAAAGCGGCTCTTTGCCCCATCTCCGAAAGAGCCCGCTTGTTAAAGATGAGCTCATTTACTGCCTTAAAAAGTGAGCTGCCCGTAAGATCGGAGTCCATTATAACCCTAGCTGCACCGCCGGATTCGAGAAACCTTGCATTTGCCAATTGATGATCCATGACAGCAAAGGGATAGGGGACAAGTATCGAAGGCAGACCGACCGCCATAAGTTCGGCAATCGTAGTAGCGCCCGCCCTGCAGACCACCAAGTCGGCTATGGCATAAAGCTTTTCAATTTCATCCGAGTATGGAAATAGCCTATATTGTAACCCATCGACCTCTTTTAGGGCTAATTCATATGCTTGCGAGATCTCTTCAAAGGAAGCCTTCCCGGTCAAATGGACCAGCTGAAAACCATCAAGGCTAGAAAATTCTTTTAGGGCCAAAAGCACCGCCTCGTTTATCCTCTTTGCCCCTTGACTGCCCCCAAATATTAGAAGCGTCTTCTTTTTGGGGCTTAGACCATACTGCTCATAGATTGCGCCCTTATTAAGGTCACTTGAGAGCGATATGGCTTCCCTGACCGGATTACCCGTGACCAGAGCCCTCCCTAGGCTTGCTCCTTCCGTCTTTGGGAAGGAGATTAGAATGATTTTTGCAAATCTTAAGAGGAGACGGTTTGCCCGGCCCAAGACCGAATTCTGTTCGTGTAAAATTACCGGGCGCCCAAGGATCACGGCGGCAAATATGGCTGGAAAGCTTACATACCCGCCGGTCCCCAAGACCACGTCTGGCTTTATTTTGATGATCAATCTCATTGAGTCGATAACTGAAATGAACAGGTTATAAGCTGACTTTAGGTTCTTAAGCGAAGGGCGCCTGTTGAAGCTCGTGACCTTGAGCGGAAAAAAAACGAGTTCCGCTCGGCTGGTGAGTTCTGCCTCCGGTCCTTTGCGACCGCCGATAAAATAAATTTGCGCCTCTGGGTCCATCTCTTTAAGTTTTTTTGCGGCGGCAAGGCCGGGATAGACGTGACCGGCCGTGCCGCCGCCGGTTATTAGCACCCTCAAGCCCTGCTTGCCGTCCTTCTTGTATTCCTAAGATTCAAAGAGCCGGCGATATTTAAAATTATTCCCACAAAGCTTAAGTTCATTATTATCGATGTCCCTCCGTAACTTAAAAATGGAAGGGGCACTCCGGTTATCGGCATGACTCCGGTCACTCCGCCCATATTTACCAGGGCCTGGACTGCTATCAAAGAGGCTAGGCCCGCCCCCAAAAGACGAGAATAATTATCCCTCGATTTCAAGGCTATTATCAAGCCCGAAATAGTAAGTACCAGAAAAAGCGAGACAACAAAGACGGTTCCGATCAAACCGAGTTCCTCACCAATAATTGCGAAAATGAAATCGGTATGAGCTTCGGGCAGGTAGGAGAACTTTTGTCTGCTCATGCCGAGTCCTACCCCCATGATAGAGCCGGTACCAAAGGCAAGTAACGATTGAATCAGGTGGAATCCTTTGTCGAGCGGGTCCTTCCAGGGATCCAAAAATCCCATTAGCCTCTCCACCCGGTAAGGTTCGACGGCGATTGAGATACCTATTACAAGCAGACCGAGACCACCAAGACCAAGAAGGTTCCTAAAGCTCACTCCCTCCAAAAATATGAGGAGAAACACGGAGAGGGAGATTATCAAAAAGGTCCCTAGATGAGGCTGTACCAATATGAGGCCAATCAGTATGGCCACCGGCAGGAGGATGAGCAGCAGTTCTTGGAATCTCTTCTTTTTCAAGTTATTCCTTGTAAATATATCGGCGCAATATATCACCACGGCAAGTTTGGCGACCTCGGAAGGTTGAAAATTGAATGATTTTATCGAAATCCAGCGGCTGGCTCCTCCTCCAGACATACCGACCCCTGGCACAAGAACCATCACCAAAAGCGCAAGCGAGATGAGATAGATGAAGAGGTTTAGTTTTCGCAAGATCTTATTGTCTATGTAAGAGAAGAAGGTCATGGCCAAAAGGCCAATAAATATCGATATGAGTTGGTGCTTGAAGTAGTAGTAACTGTCACCCTTTTTGCTGAATGCCACAACCGAGCTCGCGTTCAAGACCATCACCGCCCCGATGAAGAGGAGGATCAAAGTGCTGCCGAGAACCAACCAAGTTAGAGTCGTCTTAGCTCCTCTTTTGGCCATTTTCGTACTCTTCCTTGGCTCGAGCGAAGGCTTTTTTAAAGCGCTCCCCTTTCTCTTTGTAGTTTGAAAACATATCGAAACTTGCGCAGGCCGGAGATAGGAGCACCGCATCATTTGGACCGGCTGCGTTTAGCGCAAGGGATACGGCTTCTTCAAGATCGCGGGCAAAGAGCCCCTTAATCCCGACATCATTAAATGAGGCAGCAAGCTCGCTTGCGGACTCACCGATCAAGATCAAGGATTTGACCTTACCTTTGGCCTCGTTTGCCAGAGAGTCGAACTTATTACCCTTATTCCTTCCTCCCGCAATCAGGATTACCGGACCCTCGAAGGCCGTCAGCGCCTTTATGACGGCGTCCGGATTGGTCGCCTTGGAGTCATCATAGAAGCCGACGTCCTGGATGCTGCCGACATATTCGACGCGGTGCTTAAGACCGGCAAAGTCGAGAAGGACATCTCTTGCTCGATTTAAGGGTACGCCGCCCAAGATAGCGGCCGAGACGGCCGCCATCGCGTTGTCCAGATTATGATCACCCTTTATCTTAAGATCGGAAATCGAGCAGACCTCCTGCTCTCCCGCCTCATCCTTAAAGATTATCTTGCCATTTTTCAAAAAGGCGCCCCGATCCAATATCTCCCGCTTGCTGGTTGGAAAGACCCGACTCCTAATGGCCCTGGAGAAACTTGATACATTTGGGTCATCGATGTTTAAAATCGCATGATCCAACTCTGTCTGATTTTCAAAAATCCTTCCCTTGGCCTTGGAGTACTCATCAAAACTATTGTATCTATCGAGGTGGTCGTCAGTAATATTTAGGAGGATTGCGATATCGGCCTTGAAGTCTCTTATGTTTTCAAGTTGATAGCTGCTGAGCTCAACCACGAACTTGGTATCTTCAGCCTCGTTTCCGACCGCTGTGATCAGAGGCGGTCCAATGTTGCCGGCTACTTTGGTTGGAAAAGTGCTCTTATACATCTCGCCGATCAGTGTAGTTGTTGTCGTCTTGCCGTTCGTTCCGGTGATGGCAACGATGAATCCTTTCTCCGTGCCCAGCCTGTAGGCGAGTTCGATCTCGCTCATGATCTCGATCGAGCGAGCGTAGGCCTTTTTCAGGAGCGGTATATCGCTAGGGACACTTGGACTTATGACCACCATATCCACCTCTTCAAGCAGTTCTTCGCCCTGAGATCCAAGGTGGCACTCCATCGATAAGCTCATAAGTTCTTCGGCTCTTTCCTGAACCGCCTTTGAAGTGGAGCTATCGCTTATCAAGACCTTGGCGCCCTTACCGCTTAGAGCCTTGGCTGATGCGACTCCACTATCAGCCATCCCTAGGATCAGGATCTTTTTTCCTTTTATATCCATACTGTCAGTTGCTACCCTCTTTTAATCTAGACGCCCGTCATGAAATAGAATGAGAAACCGGCGCCGGCCAAAATTCCCGTAACTATCCAGAACCTAATCATTATCTTGGTTTCGGACCAGCCGATCATTTCGAAGTGATGATGGATGGGAGCCATCTTGAAGATGCGCTTTTTGAAGAAACGGAAGGTGAAGACCTGAAGGATCACTGAGAGGCCCTCAATTAAATAGATGCCGCCAATCGCAGGCAGTAAGAGCTCTGTTTTGGTAAGGATTGCCATGGCCGCAATGGCCGCGCCCAGGCTGAAGGATCCCGTATCTCCCATGAAGATGTCAGCCGGATAAGCATTATACCAGAGAAATCCGATGCAGGCACCGCTTATGGCGGCGCAGAGTATCGCAAGGTTCAAGTTGTTTTGACGAAAGACAATGGCCGCGTAGGCCAAGATGACTATGGTGGCGGTCCCTGCCGCAAGCCCGTCTAGGCCGTCGGTCAAATTCACCGTGTTGGTGGTCCCAGAGATCACTAGAAATAGGAGGAGAAGAAAGAGCCAGGGGATGGTTATCGCTATCCCAAAAAGTTTGAAACTTGACGAGAGAGGGGCAAGCGAGATGCTGATGCCGGTGAGAGGCAGGTCAATCATCGTAGAGATATTCAAGAAATTTACCACATAGACGCCGAATATGACCGTTATGGCGAAGAGAGAGAGCATCTTTACTTTTGCCGTAATCCCTAAGGTCCTCGTCTTGAGGACCTTCAGATAATCGTCTATGAAACCGATGAGCCCGCAGGACAGGATGAGAAAGATAGCCGCGCCAGTTATGCGGCTGAGAGAGGACATGGTGAAAAAGGAGATTAAGATGCCGAGCAGGATGGCCAGGCCGCCCATTGTCGGAGTTCCGCTCTTTGCGAGATGTTTTTCGGGGCCATCGCTCCTTATTACCTGGCCTATTTTTCTACTCCTGAAGAGTTTGGCATGGATAGGCGTTATCGCCCCAACTATAAGCATGGAAAGGACCATGGTAATAAAGATCTGATAAGTCGGAAATCTTTCAATATTGAAGATATTGGAGATTATTTTAATCAACACTTGTGCCTCACGATATGGCCTCTATAAGTCTCTCCAGCCTCATGATTCTGGAGGCCTTAAATAAAACGACATCTCCCTGCTCGAGTTCGTCTTCGATAATCTTTTTGGCATCGGGTATTTCTTTGCTATAAAAGACGGCCTTCTCATCCATGCCCGCTTCTAAGGCGCCCCTTGCAATCAGAGCGGCCATGTCGCCAACCGCAATCAAAATGTCTATGCCCTTCTCTTTCACGCTTCTCCCAACTTCAAGATGAGACTTCTCGGCTATCTCGCCAAGCTCAGCCATGTCGCCTAGGACGGCTATTTTACAACCCTTTGTTGGAAAATCTGCCAAAGATTCCAAGGCCGATATCATCGAGTCTGGGTTTGCGTTATAGGCATCGTTTATCACGGTTATGCCATTTTCAGACCCTATCAACTCCATCCTCATACTCGAGATGGAGGATGTTTCAAGACCTTCTTTAACCTCATCGAGACTTAGGCCCAACCAGAGCGCCACCCCCGCCGCTGCCAAAGCATTGTAGGCATTCTGTTTGCCTGAAAGAGGCATATCTACCTCAGCGGAGGAACCCTGATAGAAGAGGCGGACTCTAGAATGGTTTGGAGCCGAGATGCTTAAGATCTCGCCAAAGACGTCCGCTCCCTTTGAAAAGCCATAGGTTATCAGCTTTGACTTCGTCATAGCCCTTAAGGTCGGAGTCCACTTATCATCATAATTTAAGATGACTGCCCCATCTCGCTGAACGCACCTTACCAGCTCCGATTTTGCCTCGGCGATGGCCCTTTCAGAACCGAGCAAAGCGTAATGGGCTCGCCCAATATTCGTTATAACCCCTACGGTAGGCTTGGCAATCTTACAGAGTTCGCTTATCTGCCCCATGCCACGCATGCCCATCTCCAAGATCATTATCTCGGTTGACCGCTTGGCCCTTAAAATATTTAGTGGAAGACCGACTTCGTTATTGTAGTTGGCTTTGGAGCTCAAAACATCATATTTGGCTTCTAGGATAGAAGTGAGTAAATCTTTGGTTGTAGTCTTTCCACTACTTCCGGTTATGGCAACTACGTGGCATTTCAGTTCATCTCTAACGAGTCTAGCCAGAAGTTGGAGGCTTTTAAGCGTGTCGGGGACGGCCAGGGCCAAGATATCCTGCTTCGTCTCCTTCAATATGCAATCGATCTCTTCGGTCATGGTGTCAAAGAAAAAACCGCTTGCGCCCTTGGATATCGCATCTTTGATAAATATGTGGCCGTCAAAATTCTCGCCACGCAGGGGTATATAAATGTCGCCTCTTTTCAAGCTTCTAGTGTCGGTCGAGACGGAATCTATGGATAAATTTGGGCTTCCCCTGTAGACCATCATGGAGGGCTCGGCTTTAATGAGGGTTTTGAGTTTGATCTCTATCATCTAAACGACCTCTTTTAAAAATTCAAAAGCGACTTCCCTGTCTATAAACGGGATAGTCTTGCCCTTAAATGTCTGCCCGGTTTCGTGACCTTTGCCCGCTATAAGCACAACATCGCCGCCATAAGCCTCTCTGATGGCCAACCCTATAGCCTTACGCCTGTCGGGTACGACAAGAAAGTTATTTGAACCGGCGCCTTTTGCGCCTTTGAGAATCTCAGAAATTATCGCCTCAGGCTCTTCGCTTCTTGGATTATCAGAGGTGATTATGGCTAGATCAGCCATTTCAGCTGCTATTCTTCCCATCAGGGGACGTTTTTTTCTATCCCTATCTCCTCCACAACCGAAAACAACTATAACCTGGCCAGCCGTTATCTCTCTTGCGTTCTTTATCAACTTCTCAAGACCGTCGGGGGTATGGGCGTAATCGACGTAGACCCCAAAGCTCTGGCCAAGATCGACTCTCTCGAACCGGCCGGGAACACTGTCAAGTGCTTCGATGCCTGCCTTTATATTTTTAGGGTCGAGACCTAAGGCGATTCCAGCACCAAAAGATGCGAGCGCGTTAGATACGTTGAAGAGTCCATTCAGTTTGAGGTTGATATCGATCTCTCCTCCATTAAAGGAGAGTCTAAAACTTGTGCCATCCCCATTTAAAACCATGTCATGGCCGCGTATATCGGCCGGTTCATTCAGGCCGAAGGTCATGACGTTATCGAAGTCTTTGGCCAGTCTCTTGCCAAAATCGTCATCGATGTTGATCACCTTAATGGAGGCGGGGTTCTTCTTAAAAAACTTCCGCTTTGCCATGGAATAGCTCTCCATATCGCCGTGATAGTCTAGGTGGTCTTGAGTCAGATTTGTAAAGACAGTGACATCGAACTCTATGCCATGCGTCCTTTTTAAGTCAACCGCGTGAGAGGAGACCTCTATCGTGGCGTGGCTGAGGCCTTCACCCAACATCTCGCTAAAGAGCTTCTGCAAATCGTAAGATTCTGGCGTCGTCCTTCCAGCAGCAAGTCTCTTTTTGCCCAAGCGATACTCGATGGTTCCAATAAGACCAGACTTAATCTTCTCGGCATCAAGTATGCTTCTGACCAAGTAGGCCGTGGTGGTCTTTCCATTGGTTCCAGTTATGCCGACGATTTTAAGCCTTGATGTCGGGTTATCGAATCTAAGGGAGGAGAGAACTGCCAGAGCAAGCCTTGAATCTGCTACCATTATCTGGGTAATCTCAGGGGAGAGATCTTGCCAGGACTCAGTAATGACGCAGACAGCTCCCCTGTCTATGGCGTCCTTGATGAAGTCATGCCCATCCTTTTCGTGCCCCTTTATGGCAACAAAAACATTTCCCGGGCCAACGGTTCTTGAGTCATAGGAGATGTCTCTGATTATATGATTTAAGTCTCCCTCAACCTTCTCAACATCCAAGAGTTTGAGAGCATACTTTAAGTTGAACAAATCTATCACCATATCAAGATTGATTTTAACACAGCAGGTGAATATCACTCTAGGGAAAGATCAGTTTGGAGGAGCTTTAAGCCTGCGAAGAGTAAATTCAGCCAGGTTTTTAAAGACGGGTGCCGCAACCGTTCCACCGTATATAGAGTCCTTTGGCTCATCCAAGACCACTATTATCGCGACCCTTGGGTCATCTGCAGGAGCATAGCCGACGAAAGAGGCGACGTATTTGCCCTTCTCATAGCCCAGGCCGTTTGCGCTTGGTTTCTGGGCCGTTCCGGTCTTTCCGCAAACCCGGTAGTCAACCAACTTTGCGTTGACTCCAGTTCCACTCAGGACGGTCTCTTCCATAATCTTTCCGATTTTGGCGGCCGTTCTGGCCGATATCGCCTTTTTACCGGAATCGGCTACCCTACCCACGGGATCTCCCGATGCTTCTGTAACCTCTTTAACAAAGTGGGGCCTTGTGAGCGTACCCTCATTTGCGATGGCAGCCACGGCTTGAATAACTTGAAGGCTGGTTGCTGATATCCCCTGCCCAAAAGGTATGTTTCCAATGGCCGATCCATACCACTTATCGGGAGGAGGAACGAAGCCGGTCGCCTCGCCTGGAAAATCGACCCTCGTTTTTTTCGAAAACCCAAAGTCGATTAGATATTTATATAGATTATCTTTGCCCAGTCCTTCTCCGATTTTAACAGCGCCCACATTGCTGGAGTCGGTTATTATCCTGCTGAAGGTGAACTCTTCTGTCCCCCTCTCGTGGGAATCCTTTATGATCTTATCGGCCACCTGGATCGAATAGGGCAAGGTGAATTTATCGTTTACCGAAAATGTCTCCTCTTCTAGAGCGGCCGAAGCAAGAATCAACTTTATGGTCGAACCCGGCTCAAAAGAGTCGACGATCGCCCTGTTTCGAAAAGTTGCGGCATCAAACTTTGAATATTGGTTTAGGTCGAAAGAGGTGCTGTTGGCTAAAGCCAAGATCTCGCCGTTTGTGGGATCTAGGGCGATTACATTTCCGGATTTGGCTCCAAATTTTTTAACCGCCTCATCTATCTCAAACTGAGCCTTATGTTGAATCTCTTTGTCGATTGTCAGGATGAGATTCTTGCCATCCTTTGGTCTGGCCTGGCTATCAGTTGAAGTTGTTATATTCCTTCCGTTTGGGTCCCTCTCTACCGTAAGCTGAATGGACTCTCCGCTTAAGATATCATCATAATAATTCTCGAGCCCAGAGAGACCTTCGTTATCGACACCGGCAAAGCCGATGACGGTTGCAGCTAGATCGTTGGAGGGATAGTATCTCTTGCTCTCCTCCATCACGTAGATGCCGACCTCGCTCAAGGACTCAACTCTCTTGGCCGTCGCCTGGTCGGTTTTTCGGATCAAATAAACAAAACCGTTTTTTTTACTAAGCCTATTTATAAGCTCGTTCTCATCCAGATTTATAATGGAGGTTAGCTTGGAGGCGGTGGTTTTGGGATCTTTTATAAGAAGTGGATTTGCGTATATGGTGAATGCTTCTATGCTGGTTGCCAAAAGGTTTCCGTTACGGTCGAAAATATCCCCGCGTTTTCCGGTTATCGATACGGTCCTGACCCTCTGGCTCTTGGCCAACTCCTCGAACTTCTTGGCCTGTACTACTTGGATATCGAATAATCTAAAAATCGTTGCCGCAAAGCTGAGCAGAAAAACAAGGATGGTAAAGTAGAGTCTTGCGTCGCCTCTCTCCCGTAGCCTGGCAGACATCTAAAAAACCTCTCCTCTTCGCTTAGACCTCGATGACGATTATCTGAAAGTCCCCCGCTACCTGATGTTGGGCTTATCTCCACTCTTCATAGCAAGCTCTTTGGGCGAAGAATCGTCCGACGTGAGCCTGACATATTTGACTTCGCTCGGGGTAATCATGCCCAATTTATTTACGGCTATCTCCTCTATCCTTTCGGACGATTTGAGCTGGGCGATCTCTGCCATAAGCTTCTTTTTATAGAGCTTCTCCTCTTGTAAGGTCCTGATTAGGTTCCCCTCGGTCATATCGTTCTCGATAAAAGATGTCCTCTGGATCACATTGAAAAGTATGCTGATGCATATGATCGCAAAAAGCAGAGATATGACCTTCTTTGAAGAGGTTCCCCTCTTATCCCCCTCGATCAAGCTCAAACTTCTTCTTTGCTCAAACTCTCTATGACTCGTTAATTTTCTAGCTGCTTCCATATTTTCACCTCTTAAGATTAGATCTAAGATATCTTTTCTGCGGCTCTAAGTTTTGCGCTTTTGGAGCGCGGATTCTTCAAGATCTCCTCTTCGCCGGCAACAATCAGCTTCTTCGTTAGAATCTTTAAAACCGGCCTCTTATTACAAACACAAGCCGGCAGACTCTTTGGACAATCACACCCCAAGCTGAGCTCATTGAAGAATTCTTTGACCATCCTATCCTCCAGTGAATGGTATGAGATGACGACCAATCTCCCCCCTCTTGCCAAAGACTTGACCGCACCTTTAAGGGCCACGGCTAAGGATTCGAGCTCCCTATTAACCTCAATCCTTATGGCCTGAAATGTCTGTTTCGCAGGATGTCCGCCCCTTCTCCTTGCGCTAGCCGGAATAGCCGCCTTGATTATTTCTACCAGCTCAAAAGTGCTTCTTATGGGCGAGCGTTCCCTTGCTCTGACAATAAAATCTGCGATGCGGCTCGCCCACCTCTCTTCGCCATATTCCTTGATAACCTTGGCTAGATCCTCTTTCGAATACTCATTAATAACCTCAAAGGCGCTTAAACCCTGATCCTTGTCCATCCGCATATCGATCGGTGCATCAAAACGATAGCTAAAACCCCTCTCGGCCTCATCGAGCTGTGGTGAAGAGAGACCGAGATCCATAAGAATTCCGTCCACCTCATCGAATCCAGCCTTCGGAGCCAATCTCCCGATATCCTTAAAGTCTCCTTTTACCAGGTGGACATCGTCTTTATAATCCTCCAGGATCGCCCTTGCTCTCATCAGGCTAGAGTTATCCTTGTCTATTCCCAAAAGCTTGCCGTCCGGCAAGATCTTTTCAATGATCGCTAGAGCATGCCCTGCCCTTCCTAGCGTCGCATCTATAATCCTATTTCCCGGCTTTGGATCCAAATAAAAGAGTGACTCTTTTAAAAGGACCGGGATATGTTCATTTGCCATTTTAGTCTCACAATTTTTGCCGGCTGAGAGCGCCCCATTCTCTGTCACTCTTGTCGACTTCCGGGCCAAGATTTGTCACTACCCGCCCAAGGTTTAGACTTATCTTTTAACTCTCAGCCGGCAAACTTGAAATCTCTATTCGGTTTTCAAAAGATCAGATCAAAAGATCTTCGGCAATGTCGGAGTAAGACTCCTCTGCCTCTCCCTGATAGGCTAACCAATTATCCTTATCCCAAATTTCCAGCCTATCGGAGACGCCTATTATGACGACCACTTTACTCAATCCTGCATAGTTTCTTAGGTTAGCCGGTATCGATATCCGGCCTTGTTTGGTTATCTCTTCCTCGCTCGCTCCAGCAAAGAAGAACCTTGAAAACTTCCTCGCATCCTTCTTGGCCAGGGGAAGCGACCTTATTTTATCTTCCCATTGCGGCCATTCGGTCTTGGGGATGACAAAAAGCGATTTCTCCATACCGACGGTTATGACTACCCCATCGGAGAGAGCATCTCTAAATTTGGAGGGAAGAATCAGCCTCCCCTTCTCATCTAATGAGTGTTCGAACTCGCCTAAAAACAAATCCAAGCCTCCAACTTTTCTGTTTGATTTCCACTTTAATCCATTTTCTTCCACTTTTCAACATTTTTTCTTATTTTTCGGCAAAAATTTCAAAAAATTTAACATATTTTCCCTTAAATTATTCCTTCGAAATCGGGTTGATGATCAAAAAACGACGTAAATGATAATATTTGTGTTTATGTAAATAGTGCTAAACTTTTTCCTTCATTTGCCGATAACAAGTAATGAAGGCACTTTGACAAGCAAATAAGATCCACTTCTCTCGATAAAGGCAACACTTCGGAAACGAGGATGACGCAAAGCTACGGACCTAAATCCCCAAAGGGATATGGTGGCCGAGTTACCAAAAGAGATTTTCGTCCGACATCTCATCAAGAAGAACCAATATGACCCTTATCGAGGGAGAATTTGGTTCTTTTTTGTTTGTCTCGACAACTTGAGACATGAGGTGATTGAGATGAAAAAGAGAAGGAAGGCAAGATTATTGATGGCTTCTTTTTCGGTTCTGTTCATGTTGGTGACAGGGACATCATATGCAACAGGCACCATTTCCGGGAAGTGGGTGGACAATCAAGATTTAAAGACAGGGGACTCCGGCTTGCTAAAAAGAAGTTTCGCAAGCAAGGAATTAAATTCAAATACGGTCGGTGAAGAAGAGCCCTCTAAGGAAAGCGATCTTCCTGTATCGATAAAAAAAAGTAGCACGCCTTACGGTGCTGACCAAACAAAAAATAGTAATACTGGCCAACAAAAAGCTCCAATAACAACTGCCCCTGGGGTGGCACAAAAGATCTCAGCTCAGGTAGAGGACACCCCCTTGGTTGTGGATGAGGCCGCATTGGCTCAAACTCTACTCAATGCCGAGATAGCCAAAAACCCGATACTTGTCGGAGCAACGATAAAAATCCAAGAATGCCCAAATAATTGGCAAGCTTGCGCTTGGTATAAGAGGGGTGAGATTTGGATAGACCCAGATCACACCGCCCCGCTAGAAAGAATAATCTCTCATGAGGTGGCCCACATAATTGACTGGCGCGAGGATGGCGATATTGATAATAACGATTATCACGAATAGATTGCATAGCGCAGCTTAAGATGGCTTGTCTTCTTGAGGCCGAGAACCCAGTTCGAATATCTCTATGGAACTCGCTGAAAATTCGAACTTAAGATCCTCGGCTTCAACTTCTACTAGATAACCCAATCTCTCTTTGTCCCTAATGACCCCCCTCTCCCCATGGACGCCGATAACGTGATCGGTTTTCTCTCCCTCTTCAAGATGGCTTAAGGTTACGACCATGCTAACCAAATTCAAAAGTTCTTTGCCCAACTCTCCCGAATTTGCCGAAAGAAGCGATTTCATCTCTCGTTTAAGACAAGTGCTATCGTCTTTCTCCCCTCCTGGTAAGATATCGAAACGAGTTCGCTCAAGAATTGCCTAAGCAGATTCAAAAAATCGTAACTTCCTTGGGATTTTCTCTCAGCCTCGATGGGAATAAAATTTGCGTTAAAAGAAGAGTATGAAAAAGAGAGATTTATCGAGGCCGGCTTGACGTAGAAGGCTTTACCGTTTTCGTCCTCGACGAAAAACTCCTTCATCTCTGCCGAAACATTTATATTTATACTTCTATCCGAGTAGGAGATAGTGCCATCAAAATTTAGAGCGAGACTTTCGCTATTAAGCAAGGGCTTGAAATCAAGACTTTCGCTTCTTTTGAAGACCTCCGCCCCGCTCGGTCTTATTTTGGCGGAACTTAAGAATCTTGCGGTATATGATAGGAAAATGGCATCTTTTGGACTAGCGCCTCGTTTTTCAGAGATGACGGCGGGCAGGTTGTTGGTTTCCCACTTTGGGGCGCCCATCTAACAGATTGGATATCTGATCCGAGCCGAAGTATAGCCTATCTATCGAGTTCAATTTCGGTCACCCTCTGCCTTGGCGATTAACCATTTTTCGGCAGTTTCCACGATTTTCGCCAGACAAGAGTGGTTTTAAAGTTAGGGAAGTCGGCCTGTAAGCCGGATTCTGTCCACCCCTAAAAGGGGCTGGGTAATCATTCATCTAGCCCAGACGTCGCCGCCTGGGTCATGCAGCCAACCCGGAAGTTATGACGCGGCGGGCCGCCGCGAATCCTTCCCTATTCGGCCTTGCTCCGGATGGGGTTTTCCAAGCCTCCACTTTGCAATGAAGCTGGTGATGCTCTTACCTCACCGTTTCAGCTTTCCCAGCGCCCTGTGGCGCAGGGGTTTTCTTTTCTGTGGCACTTTCCGTCGGATCGCTCCGCCCTCGCGTTACGAGGCATCCTGCCCTATGGAGTCCGGACTTTCCTCCCCTGTTTTCACTGGGGCGATTACCCGGCCTACTTCCCCATAGAATTTAACAAATTTCAGCTCACAAATCAATAAAGGGCGGGCGCCTTCCTGCGCCCGCCCTAATAGTCCGGCGGATATGACTTTTTTACAGAATATCATCAACCCTTGAGCGAAACATACTGCAATGAAATTTCCGCCGGATTTATCTTCTGATAATTAAATCGGCATTCTTAATCCAAAGCTTTAAATATTTAAATAGGCGGCTTCCAAAAGTCAAGCCCACAAAGTTCTGTAAATGGTGTCCTCCTGAGATAAGAGTCATTCAGATGCCTATTGGGAGAAGGATCTTTTGCTTCCTTCCCTCAGGTTCGTGGAATGAAGGGAGAGAAGCGAGTCAGGATTGAAATCCATGGCGTGCTTGATTTACCCCTCCCGGGAGATCGACTGTTCAGTTGTCAATTTAAGCGGAAACTAAAGAGCAATGGTCTCCAGTTGGAGTTCGGTCTCCTCTCTGAGCTCCTCCAGTTCCTCCATATCAAGGTACTTCCTTTTTGGTCTCCCACTCCTCGCTTTGTTCTACACAAAGGGCGGTGACGAGTCTTAAGGCCGAATCCCTGCTCTGAAAGATCCTCGCCACCCGGGTACGCCTGCGTATCTCCTGATTGAGCCTCTCCAGGCAGTTGGTGGGCCGAATCCTCTTTCTGTGAGAGGCCGG